>NZ_JAUBRA010000022.1:0-89990 GCF_036701555.1 Microcoleus sp. Pol10D4 | reverse complement strand
TGGCTCAGATTCATTGATATTTTCCTCGCTTTTTTTTACTATAGCATTTTCTGTACTCTTTGAGCGGGAAAGGAGTAATTTCTATCAGACGTGTCAGGGGATAAATTCTAGCTGCTACTGCTTTGCCATTATAGGGCGGTATATCACAACACGTATCGATGCTGAGGTCTAAAAAACCAGCAGCATAATCAGCTAAACCAGGCCATCTGGGAAAATTATGTGTGCCCTGCATACGCATGAGAAGGTCATTAGCTATATCCTCAATTTGGGTTTTAGATAAAAATTGAAAAGGTTTGATTACACTCAACTTTGTTTCTCCTCACTTTCTGCTTCTTTAGCTTCCTGGATAAATTTTTTAGCTAGTTCGGGATGATCTCGCATTTGACGCAGCAAAACTGGAATTTGTTTTGGATACCTTTTGACAAGATCCTGAACAACTTTGGCATCTTCTGGAGTAATTCTACCGGCTAAATCGCGTAGCTCTTTGAGCTCTAACTCTAATTGATGTGCTAACGACTGAATGACCTCCTCTTTAGGGGGATACTCAGCGCGGTCATTCTCTAGTTTGGACAGGTAGGTATAGTCCACTTTTACTAGCTTCGCCAGGTCGCGCTGACTAAATCCTTTTCCCTGACGAGCTTGACGGATTAGCTGACCAAAAGTCTTACTCATGTTTTTTCCCTACTTACTAAAACATCATAGCAGGGGTTGACGTAGCTCGGCAACCCCTGCTAGACTGAAAAGCGTTGACGGCCAGCGTCAACCCTAAAATACTCTACTGATAGCGTACACAAGCAAGTTCATTGTCTCTAAGAGACTTTGTGTGGCTTATGCTATGACCGCCAGCTATCAGGTGTACTGTCTTGCTCTTGTCATCGAATAGTCAACCTTCACATTCTTTGCCACACTATGAAAAAACAAATGTCCAATCCCGATCAACTGTGCTTCTCAATCGGCCGCCCCCTATCGCTTCTGCTTGAGGAGATTCAAAAGACAAGTCGGCATCCGCATCTGAGGAAAGCTGCGACACAAATGCTGGAAAGCTTGCGTGTTCTTGAACAGGCAAATGAGACTGGGATTTCCAAGTCAGCCAAAACAAAAGAGGCAATTTACGAAATCCTGACGAAATGAACCCATGATCGCCCTCTATTCTAGAGGGCTCACCCTATGAACAAAATTTGGCAATTTTCCAGCTATAACCTCTGGTCACAGTTTGCTCCGCCAGTGGGGCAAGAACAATTTCACTGCGACATGAAGCGGGGTTTTGCTAAAGCCCGAAAGCGAGAACCTCAAGTTGCACCACTTTTGGCAACTGACAACACACCTCAGCGAATTGGAATCCTGGCACAAAAAGGAGTTTATGAATTTCATCAAAACCCTCAACATTTCTCCGGAAAAGATGGTGTAGAACAACTGGCCGAAATTCTCCAATTAAGCCAAGAGTCAGCGACAGTTCAGGAGCGAGTTTTGGTCATCCTGACCAACTACCATCAGCATCCGATTCTCTCAGGCAAGAACATCATTAAGCTAAATCGAGGCGATGAGGGATTTCCCCCGCCAATTCTTATTCTGGAGGGGGATTATCAGTTTAACTTCTATGCAGCGATCGACTGCATTTTTGCCGAACCAGATGGAACGCTTCACATTTTAGACTTCAAAACAGGAAAATCCGAGTTTGACCACAGACAGGCATATCTTTACCTGCTAGCTACCAGTTATCTCTACCCGCAAAAACCAGCTATTGCATCATTCTATAATTTGGAGACTGGCAAACAATCTGAACCGATTACGACAACTGTCGATACACTAAAAGCCTTTCAGATAGAGATGGCATCAATAGCTAAACGGCATCAAAAAGACTTGAAGCGTTATCGAGATAATCCGGATGAGTTCAACATGATTTTTCCGCCCAATCCCGGTTTAAACTGCTTTTACTGTCCCTTTAACTCAATTTGTCAATTTTCTACTGTAAAATTAGAGGTTACTGCATGACTGCTGTTGTTCTTCAAACTTCTTCCAAAGCCAACCCGTCACCCATCCATTTGA
The DNA here is from genome assembly GCF_036701555.1 of Microcoleus sp. Pol10D4. Lineage (NCBI taxonomy): Bacteria > Bacillati > Cyanobacteriota > Cyanophyceae > Oscillatoriales > Microcoleaceae > Microcoleus > Microcoleus sp. Pol10D4. The sequence continues at coordinate 87,944 of NZ_JAUBRA010000022.1, read as the reverse complement.
GTGAAATTTTCCCGCTAAGTATCTCGCAGCCCAATTTAATGAGTTTTCGACTGACTCCAGAAGTTGATCGCAAAATTGGCAACAGATTTAGCTGGCGTTTTTGCCAGAAGTTTACTAATAAAGAATTTCCTAATCAGCTAGTTGTTATCTGGGAAGACAAATATTTTTGGGTTTTGGGCAAACCTAATACACCGATGCCCACCCAAGAACAGTGGCGAGATGCAATGACAAAAGTTCAAGAGGAGTTAAAAGAAGACATTGGCGATCGCTCCTACTCATTCCAATGGGTACGCCAACCACAAGCAACAGCTTTAATCTTTGCTCAACTAGCTGTGAGAATTTTGCAAAATAGTGACAAATTTTCATCGGTTGCGACTGATACTGTTTGGTCTGAAAATCAAGTTGAAGTTAAGCGCGAAGCAGACTTCTGGGCTGAAACTATTGAACTGCAAGGTATCCTGCATCCAGCTTTAGTTTTCACACCGCACAGTTACTTTTCTTATCAAAACACATTAGATGAATTTTATGAAAATCATCCCTATAGAAACAAACCTAAAGAGCTTTTACTTGGCTTAAAAGTGCGAGATTGTGAAACAAATAGTGTCGCTACAATTACTAATATTGTTGGCAGTATTGGAGACGGAGAACGCCGAAAAGAACTGATCGAGAAAGCAACTGGTGCAATTAGCAAACAAAAACTTATAGAAGCACCAATGGAGCAACCTGTTGTTGCAGTGCAGTTTGGCAAGAATCCAAATGAGTTTCATTATGCAATGGCAGCTCTGCGTCCCTGTGTCACAGAGGAAACAGCAAATCGATTTGATGTAAAATATGGAGACTTACTCAAAGAAACTAAAATACCATATCAAGAGCGACAAAAATATTTAGCTTCATATAAGCAAAAAGCAGAAAATGCTTTAGTAGCCTATGGATTCAAGTTAGGAGGTAAGTGTATCAATAGCCGTGATTACCAGTCTTTATTCGTGGCACCTCAGTTCAAGCTTGAGGAAACACCTCTTGAATTTGGTAATAAATTCATTGGTAAAAGAGGGGAAGTTTTGAAGGGACTCTCTCAAGGTAGTGTTTATCGCCGTCATGATGAGTACGGTGTTCTCTCAAGAGCTATTAGGATTTCTGTTTTAAAAGTTGGTGATTTTAAGGTGAAATCGTCTTTTTTAGATGAAGTTCATCAACGGCTTAAAAAGTATAAGTTTGAAAGCATAAGTTTGATTGATAAAAAAACTCAGAAGATTGACGATAGTAGGGTTAAAAGGGTTTCCATAGATGGCTTGAGTAATGCCGAGGCTAAAGTTAGCTTGGAAAAAGCGCTTGATGAACTAATATCAATTCCCGCTGATATTGTTTTGACGTTTCTTCCGCAGACGGATCGCAATGCAGACAGCAGCGAAGACGGCAGTTTTTATACTTTTATTTCTTCTCGCTTACTTCGGCGAGGAATTGCCAGCCAAGTCATTTATGAGGAGACATTGCAAGATGCTAAAAATTATGGGAATATATTGAATCAAGTAATACCTGGGATTTTGGCAAAGTTGGGTAACTTGCCTTTTATTCTAACTGAATCCTTGAAAATTGCTGATTATTTCATCGGTTTTGATATTTCCCGAACTCCCAAAAAGAAAGGCAACGGAAGTTTGAACGTCTGTGCTAGTGTGCGTCTCTATGGTAAGCAAGGAGATTTCATTCGCTATCGCCTAGAAGATGCTCTGACAGAGGGTGAAGAAATTGACAAGCGTACTTTAGAAAGGTTTCTTCCTGCTGCTGACTTAAGTGAAAAAACTGTACTCATTTACCGGGACGGACATTTTTGTGGCAGCGAAGTTGAACATTTGCGGGAACGGGCAAAAGCAATTGGTTCTAAATTTATTTTAGTGGAGTGCATCAAGACTAAAGTTCCCAGACTTTATAACTTTGAAGATCCAGCTTTAAAAGCCCCCACAAAAGGGTTAGCACTGCGCTTGTCGCCCAAGGAAGTTATTTTAATAACAACTGAAGTAAAGTCGGAAAAAATGGGTCTACCTTATCCCTTGCGTTTAAAGGTGATTCCCGATCCTGATGAGCTACAGCAAGTATCAGTTGAAGATTTAATAGAAGCAACACTTAAACTGACCTTACTGCATCATGGAGCGCTAAAAGAGCCTCGCTTGCCTATACCGCTTTATGGCTCCGACCGCATCGCTTATCGTCGATTACAAGGGATTTCTCCCGGCGAATTGGATGGGGATAAACAATTTTGGCTGTAAGAGCCATCGCCCCTCAACAAACCAATCTAACTGAAGGGCGATCGCCTACAATAAAATCAACACCCCTCATCTCAAACACCATGCAAATTGTTTTGCCACCTGAAGCCGAAGCCCTCGTGCAGCGCCAACTCACCAGCGGCAAATACAACAGCGCGATCGACGTTATCCTTGCAGCCATTAAACTACTCGAACAACACCAAGATATTTATCAAGGACGACTGCAAGAACTCCAACGAGACGCACTGATTGGTCAGCAAGCATCCCAACGCGGTGAAGTTGTAGACGGTGCAACCGCAATGGCACAAATTCGAGCTAATTTGCGTAGGCGTAGCCAGCCGTAGGCATCGCGCTACAGTTCAACAGAAACATGAGTCCAAAATTTCGCCTCACCCAACCCGCAATTCAAGACATCGAGCAAATTGCAGACTACATCGCTAGTCGATCGGGACTCGATCGAGCCGATCGCTTTTTAAGCAATCTTGACGCTAAATTCGCCAAAATTGCTCAATTTCCCAATATTGGACGACAAAGAGACGAAATTTTACCCTTGCTTCGCAGTCTCTCCATAGACAACTATCTCATCCTCTATATGCCGATCGGACAGGATGTAGAGATTTTTCGAGTAGTCAGTGGTTATCGAGATTTATCAGCCTTGTTCACCGATGCTGATGATTGAATTTAACTAAACAATGATCGCCCTTTTGATTTACCTCACCAAAAACGCCGCACACTCAACATGAGAAGTCTGAGGAAAGAAATCCGCCGGCTGCACTCGCGCTAACTTATAATCCCCATTTTCGCACAAAATCTTGAGGTCGCGAGCCAAAGTAGCAGGCTTGCAGCTAACATAAACAATGCGATTTGGTTTGATTTCCTTGATAGCTTCCAAAACCGCGCGATCGCACCCTTTCCTCGGCGGATCTAGCAGCACAATATCCGGTGTCAATCCCAAGGAAGGCAGCAAACTCTCTACAGTCCCCACCTGAAAATCGACATTTCTCACGTCATTTAACTCAGCATTTAATCTGGCTTGTTCGATCGCCGCCGGTTGCACTTCTAAACCTATCGCTATTTTTACTTGTTTTGCCAGCGGTAAAGTAAAAGTACCAATGCCGCAGTAAGCGTCAACCAAAACCTCGTTTCCCTGCAAACTTAATTCCCCTACCATCACATCTAACAACGCTTCAGCCGCCTCTGTATTAACCTGAAAAAAAGTATCTGCTCTTAGCTGAAAATTCATCCCAGCAAATCTTTCTCGCAGATAAGAACGACCAGCAATGCAGCGAGTTTCGGAACCAAAAATCACATTAGTTTGAGCGGGGTTTATATTCAAACAAACACCTACCAGTTGAGGATATTGTTTCAGCCACTCAGATGCTTGCTCTTCGAGTCCCGGCAACTCTCCAGTGCGAACTATTAAAGTTAGCAGCATCTCGCCGGTGCGCCGTCCGATCCGCAAGGACAAGTGACGCAATTCTCCTGTATGCTTCTTTTCGTCGTAGACTTGCCAATCCCGCCAGTGGATGTCTTCTTTGACTTCTTTTAACAAAGGATTGAGGCGCGGGTCTTGCACCGGACACTGATTGAGATTGACTAATTTGTGGGTGCTTTTTTGATAGTAACCTGCTTGGACGTGACCTGTTGCAGATATTGCCACGGGATAAGTCGCTTTGTTGCGGTATCCCAAAAATTGGGAAAATCCCTCGATTTTTCCCGTTAAAATTTCATCAACTTGCGGATTGCTAAATCCGCCAATCCGTTCTAAGGCTTGAATGATTTGATTTTGCTTGGCTGCAAGCTGATATTGATAATCTACGTGCTGCCACTGACAGCCGCCGCACTTGTCGGCGACAATGCAGTTAGCTCGGATGCGGTGTTCGGATGCTTCCAGAAGTGTGTCCAGCTTGCCTGTAGCATAGGTGGATTTGACTTGCACGAGGCGCACAAGGACTCGATCGCCCGTCACGGTATCGGGCACAAACACCACTAACTCACCAAAACGACCAACTCCGTCGCCGGTGTCTGTCAAGTCGGTAATCTCTATCTCAATCAGTTGACCTTGCTGGCAAGGGTTTGCCAATTTCGTCGAGTTTGGGGTCGGGAATTTAGATTTGGTCACAAGTAGTCGTGGTAGGATTTAATATGGTAATGCAATATCGCTCTCTCTTTCCTGAGATAAGTCGTAGCGAAGAAGCGGGGCGTAAGCCATCGCACTCAAACTCAATTGCAGGCTGTCTTCCTGCTGTTGAACGTCTTGCTGCTAAAGCCAAACTTCAACCGGGGAGTCGAGCTTGTCGCGAGTGGCCTCGATATCGTCGGTGCGATATGCTGTTGGGGCGATTTAGCAAAAACTCGTTAAACAGTCAAAGTGTCTGCCGACATCAAAACTCTCACTCGCAATTTTTGAGTTTTTCCCGCAGTACCCTGGAACACAAGGAAACTGGCTTGAACATCAAGCATAACGCTTGGGGAGATTTACCCTCTACTTCTAGGATTGATAAATGTTAGGAGCAAGGCAAGTCTGCGAACCAAGAATCCCGTCGCCAACGGATGGGAATGTTTATTAATGTTATCCTCAAATTTGAATAACAATGAGCGTAGTTAGCCAATTTATTCTCCAAGCCGACGACGAACTTCGTTATCCCAGTACCGGCGAACTCCAAAGTATCAATGATTTCTTTAAAACCGGAGAACAGCGGGTGCGTATTGCTACTGCGCTGTCTGACAGTGAGAAGAAAATTGTTGAAGAAGCTAGTAAAAAACTCTGGAAAAAACGACCTGATTTTATCTCTCCTGGGGGCAATGCTTACGGCCAGCGCGAACGGGCTTTGTGTCTGCGCGACTACGGCTGGTACTTGCGCCTGATTACCTACGGTATCTTGGCGGGTGACAAGGAGCCGATCGAAAGCATCGGTTTGATTGGCGTTCGGGAAATGTATAATTCTCTCGGCGTTCCTGTTCCTGGCATGGTCGAAGCTATCCGCTGTTTGAAGGAAGCTTCTTTGGCTTTGCTCAATCAGGATGATGCTAAGGAAGCAGCTCCTTATTTTGATTATATCGCTCAGGCAATGTCTTAATTGCTTTGGTGATTGCTTTCAGGAATGTGGCGGAGCATTCGCGGGTGATTTTTGGGGTGATTTGATCTCGCAATTGCTCGCAAATGTTTCGCTTCTGTTTTTTGGCAAGGAAATCTGCCTCATTTCTGCTAGGAAGCAATGCTGTTTAAGCTTTCCCAGATGTTGAGCTCGTCTTGTCTTTCAATGCACATTTGATTTAAAAAGTCAAGGGTTTTTGGGAGAGATTGTTTTTTGAATTTCCGGCTGTCGCACAGAATGGATGTTTTGAGCTGCGAGAGTTCTCCAAGGGTGGGGCAGGTTTGGATCTGATGGGCGATCGCATTTTGCCATTCTTCCAGCCTGCGGTAGCTGACAAACAGGCCGCCTCTATCCCGATGGTGGACGAAAACCACGAAAGCCCAGGATTCGACTCGCTTAATCAGGTTTTGGCTGATTTTGAGCAGTTGGGCGATCGACCTGACGGTGATGCGGAGCTTTTTCGAGGGTTGGATGCGGCGAAACAGTGCTGTCATGGCTGAGTCACTCCTGAACTTGGGTGAGTTAGTTTGTGTTCGTCTTTGGATCTTACTATATCATATCATTCTACACGAATGCAGAGAAGTTGCAGTAATGTTTCTAAATGTGTAATGCTCAAACCCTGTGTGCTGCCTTGAGCAAGGCAAAAGTACAGCTAGCTTAAGAGTTAAATTGGATCTGTAAAATGCCGGGATTTCTTGACTTTAAGGCTGTCGTCGATCAGGAAAAACTGCGCCCTGTGCGATTTACGGATACGGGACGCGGTAGATTGGGCAAACTTCTGAAAGCAGCTAGAGAGATTCGGGGCTGGTCAATTATTGAAACAGAAATGGTCACAAAAGAATACGAGGCCGCTTTGTTTCGGACAGCCGGAGATCCTGTACCAAAAGATGTCGGTATTAGTAATGCTACTGTTAGTCGCTACGAACGCGGGAAGTTAGAAAGTTTGGATTGGCGATCGCTCTCTCTGTTATGCTTTGTCCTCAAGCCGATCGACCCGGTGACAGGGGAAGCCCTGGAACCGACAAATGCGCTTTATATCGCTTGCGAACATCCGCCGTACAATGACGCGAAGCTTTACGAGTAGTTGATTGCTGACATCTGAACTGATGCAACCAAATTCTTGAGATTGGGAGTTTGGAACCGCAGATATTAGCGGGTGAACGCTGATGAACGCTGATGTCATTTTATCTGTGTTTATCTGCGGTGATTGATTACCGATCGCCCTTTTGTTTAGCAATTAAAGCTTTAGCTTGCTGCCACAGAGATTCTAACTCTTCTGCGGGATAATCTGACAAAGGTCGATCGCACGCAGCCTCTACCTTCGCAAACCGCTGCACAAAGCGATCGTTTGTTCCTTGCAAAGCAGCCGACGGATCTAAATCGTACCACCGAGCTAATTGAATCAACACAAACATAATATCTCCCAATTCTGACTGCTGCGCTGCCTTATCCTCGTGTTTGAGAGCGTGTTCAAATTCTGCCATTTCTTCGTGAAATTTATCCCAAACGCCCTCTACATTGTCCCAATCAAAACTCACTTCCGCAGCTTTTTGAGAGATTTTCATCCCGGCGGTTATCGGCGGCAAAGTGCTGGCATAACGGCTCATTTTCGAGGCTAAAGTTGGCGGCTTTTCCGCAGTTGTGCCTTTTTCTGCGGCTTTGATTTTTTCCCAGTTTTCGTTGACTTCATCCACGCTGTTGAGTTCCACATCGCCGAAGACGTGGGGATGTCGCCGAATTAGTTTTTCTGTAATGCCCGCAGCGATTTCGGCGAAGGTAAACTGATTGGATTCGCTGGCAATTTGAGCTTGCAGAATTACCTGTAACAGTAAGTCGCCCAATTCTTCGACGATCGCATCTTTATCTCCTTTGCGAACCGCGTCGGCGGTTTCATAAGCTTCTTCGATTATGTGAGGAATTAGAGTTTGGGGAGTTTGGGCTAAATCCCAAGGACATCCGCCGTCTGGCGATCGCAATTTAGCCACAACTTCTATAAGTTCTTTGAGTGCTGTGAGCGATCGACTGTGGGAATTAGACATAATAATTTACCTTTTATATCAACCGCCAAGACGGTTATAACGTTGTTAATGGCTCCAACCATTGATTTTATTACATCTTCTTCCTTCTTTCTTCTGCTGCTGATTTTACTACATATTCCTTCTTCCTTCTTCCTTCTTCCTTCTTCCTTCTTCCTTCTTCCTTCTGCTGATTTTATTACTTCTTCCTTCTTCCTTCTTCCTTCTTCCTTCTTCCTTCTGCTATAGATTTGCTGGAAGTGCGACGGGTTGGTTGGCGTTTGCGCCTCTTAATTGTGCCAGGAGGGCGCAATCCGCTTAATCCTTTCTTTTTGAATCTTTTGTAAGCCGAGCCGCCCCAATCGCTCAGATAGTGGCTCATAGCGCCCAATTCTAGACCGATGTAAACGGCTAAAATTTCGATGTGGTGTTCCCAGATCGATCGCCCATAACTCAAAACCACATCCTGCCAATTCCCGCCGAAGTTTCCGACTTTTTCGGCAATTGCCAATCCCAACAATCCGAAAACCACGATCCAGATAGCGAGGTACAAGATTCGCAAAGCAGTGCCAATCAGAGGGCCGTGGGACAAAAAAGAGCGGTGGCGCAGGCTTTTTTGGTACGGGAGCCAAATCGGTTTGAACCATCCCCAGCGCTGATACTGACAGGAGTAGATATCCAAGTCGGGGCCAAACATTAGCCCGCCGAATAAGAAACTGCCGGAAACGAGCAAAGTCAGGTTGCTGCTCTGAGTCTGGCCAAAGGTGAGGGCTGCCACCAAGGGCAAACTCCACAGGGTTATTTGATCGTGGGTGCGGCCAGAGGGCATTTAAAGTTTAGGATTTTTTTTACTTGATCTTTCTGAGTTACTGTGATATGATAAATCCCGGTGAGTGCAATTGGGTGATTAGCTCAGTGGTAGAGCGCCTGCTTTACACGCAGGATGCCGTAGGTTCAAATCCTACATTACCCATCCGATAACTCAATATCAACAGTTTCAGCCGTTTTTAGCCGTCAAGCCGAGAACGGCTGTTGCTGTTGAGGGTTGACTGTTGAATTGGGTGACGACTAAATTTAACATTCTGGGGCGGATGTTTCAAAAGTTGGCACCCAATGCTAGAAAATTAATTTATCGAAAATTTGGGTCTAAAACCCCGTCCTTTAACGAAGTGGAGGACGGCTTTACACATACTCAGTAAGTGTGTAAAATAATTTCATGCTAAACATGACGTGGGAATTCAAACTAGAACCAACTCCAGAACAGGTCGATACTATCGAGCGGATATTCGCTGTGTGTCGTTCTGTATGGAACTTTGCTTTGCGGGAGCGCAAAGACTGGTTGAATTCCCGCAAGTCGCCTGTAAATGCTTGTTCCATCGAACAGGAGTACATACTCAGGGCTGACGAGCCATACCCTAGTTACCACACTCAGGCTAAACGATTGACTCTTGCCAAAGAGCAATTTCCCCTCCTCACGAGCGTACATTCGCAAGTATTGCAACAAGTCTTAAGAACGCTGGACAGGGCATTTGAGGACATGAGAGCGAAGAAACTAGGCTTCCCTCGCTTCAAGAACAAATACCGAATGCGATCGTTTGTGTTTCCTCAATTGGGCAAAAATCCCATCAATGGAAGTTTGCTGAAATTGCCTCAACTAGGGTGGATTCGTTTGCGCTTGTCACGCCAAATCCCAGGGGGATTTGAAATTAAACAAGCCAGGGTTGTACGACGGGCATCGGGATATTTTGTCATGTTGTCATTACAGTTAAATGTATCAGTGCCAGATACACCCATATCCGGTCATCCGCGAGGTTTGGATTTAGGGTTTGATAAGTTTGTAGCTACTAGCGATAACGAGCAAATTGCTAGACCTCGCTTCCTGCAAACTCTACAACGCGAGTTGAAATTACTGCAACGTAGATTAAAGCATAAGAAGAAAGGGTCGAATAACAGACATAAGCTCAATCAAAAAATAGCCAGAATTCATCAACAGATTACTGACACCAGGAAAGACTGGCACTTTAAGTTAGCCCACCGTATGAGTGACGGCGTAGGGATGATATTTGTTGAAGACATCGACTTTCGCTCTTGGGCCAGAGGAATGTTGAGTAAACATAGTGCCGATGCTGGATTCGGTCAATTCGTCAACATACTGCAATGGGTGTGCTTTAAACGAGGTGTTTTCTTTGCCAAGGTAGACAAGGACTACACATCACAACAATGTCCTGAGTGTGGGACGCATACGGGCAAAAAGCACCTAGACGAAAGAATTCATTCTTGTCCAGTGTGTTTCTTTACTGCATCGCGTGATGTGGCAGCGGCACAGGTGGTTAGAAATCGTGGGTTGGAACTAATTTCTGGGCTAGGGCATAGCCTGGAAGTAAAACAAACTGTCTGTGGACTGGATGCGGCGGGGACTGGTGGTAAAGTCAGTCTAGCTGGCACGGGACGAAGCAGAAAACTCAAGAAGTGATTCTTGGGAATCACCCTCCCTTTAGGGCGGTGAGGATGTCAATGATTTTCTTTTTTAGAACCTTGTATATGAAGCCTAAAATAACTAGCCCGATCGCGTGGCAGCAAGCTGAACTGCTCATGCAGCCAGCGATGATCCGAGTGCTCGACAACATCCGCAAACAATTAGAAGAGTCAGTTTGGACGGGTACTTATCAAGAAGTGCAGATTCCGATTCCGGGCTATCAACTAATTTTAGAGCTTCAAGGCGAGCAAAGATGTATCGATATTTGGGAACTTTGCTATCGAGTCTGCTTTGTCAACTACCAGCCCGCCCACAGTCAAATCCAAAGCCAAGAAGTTGTAATTGATACTAGCTTGATTGATGATGAGACTGGCGATGTAGATTGGAATCGTCTTGATGCTAAAGCCAGTCAATTAATACAAGAAATATTCGCCAATTTGGGCAAATAGTCAGTTGAGAGTTGTCAGTCAACAGTCAACAGTCAACAGTCAACAGTCAACAGCCATCAGTCATCAGTCATCAGTCATCAGTCAACAGTTAACAGTAAACAAAATCTTATGATTCAAGAATTGCACGACATTCAAGCAGCGGCCGGTGCTACTTTTGCAGAGTTAACAACCAAAGAAATTGTGCCAGTCAGTTTTGGTAACGACGCAGAAGCGATCGCAGCAACGAAACAAGGTGCGGCTTTGTACGATCGCACTCACTGGGGACGCATTCAAATCTCAGACAGCGATCGCCTGCGGTTCTTGCACAATCAAAGTACCAATAACTTTAATATACTCAAACCCGGTCAAGGTTGCGACACCGTTTTTGTGACTTCCACCGCCCGGACGATCGATCTCGCCACCGCTTATGCTACAGAAGATGCCGTACTGCTGTTAGTTTCGCCCAACCGCCGCCGCCAACTCCTGGAATTGCTCGATCGCTATATTTTCCCAATGGATCGCGTCGAGTTAACAGATTTAACCGATACAACTGTTGCTTTCAGTGTCCTCGGCCCGGAAAGCACTCAACTATTAGAAAAAATCGGAGTTACCGAACTAGAAAATCAACCTTACGCTACTCACAAATTGATAAATTTTGCAGGTATGGAAGTCCGAGTTGCGGTTGGTTGCGGTTTAGCAAATCCCGGATACACGTTAATTGCGCCAGCAAGCGATGCAGCCAACTTGTGGAAGGAATTAGTCAAAGCTGGGGCCGTACCGATGGGCGATCGAGTTTGGGAACAACTACGAATTGAACAAGGACGCCCCGCACCCGATTTTGAACTCACAGACGATTACAACCCCTTAGAAGCCCGTCTTTTACACACGATTACCTATGACAAAGGCTGCTACATCGGTCAAGAAACAATTGCCCGGTTGAACACCTACAAAGGAGTCAAACAGGAACTTTGGGGCGTGCAGTTGAGCGGTGCAGTTGAACCCGGAACAGCAGTCACCATCGGACAAGAAAAAGTCGGCAAACTCACCAGTTTTACGGAAACGGAATCCGGCTTTTTTGGTCTTGCTTACATCCGCACAAAAGCGGGCGGCGAAGGACTGAAAGTGCAAGTCGGATCGGTGTCAGGGGAAGTAGTAAATGTACCTTTCTTGAGTTCGTAGTTGCGATCGGTAGCCTGTTGACGCCGCAGCGCCCAAAACTTTTTTGTTGAGGTTGATTTGGGAAGGATGCTAACACCATAAATTGGCCACAAGTCCTATCTTTAGATAGATTTGCAAACCAACAACCGAAATTATTCTGTATTACAGTCGTCACATAAAAAACAGAGTTTTTCAATGAAAAAGTTTACATCGCGCTTAGTTACAACTTGCCTGCGAGTTGGAATAATCTTGGCTGTAGGAATAGCGCTGATTTTTAGCTCCGAATTGGAATTTTCGGGCAATAAAATGCAAGCGAACGCTACACATTTAACCCCAGAAGCTACGTCTTACGAAGTTGCCCGTCCCGATCGCCAGCCAACAACCGATATCGAGAAGGGCGGGAATGATGCCGTTGACAATATCCGAGAAAAGCTGAATCTTGACCAACCGATCGCCCCCAGTACCAAAAAATTTATAGAATCGGTAAAAGATAACGTGGGCGAAGCAGTTACGCCGGCACGGGAAGCAGTAGAAAAAGCGGCAGATCGAGGTAGCAGCGATCGAGCCAACTAATTCAATCGCATCCTGTTTTCAAATATCAAATTCTTAGTCCCTCTCTACTGGGACGAAAGTTTGTGTAGTAGCGATTTCAAGCCGAATCATGGAAGCGATAACCAACCCGCATTTGAGTGTTCATATTGGGACTTCAGGTTGGAGTTACGACCATTGGGAAGGTGTGCTTTATCCCCACCAGCTACCGCCTCGCTCTAGGCTCGATCGCTACATCCAGCACTATCAAACCGTCGAAGTTAATAGCACCTACTACCGCTGGCCACCAAACACTACCTTTGCTAGCTGGCGAGAGCGCCTCCCCCAAGGATTTCTGATGACCGTAAAAGCGCCCCGTGGTCTAACGCACTCCAAGCGTCTTTACTCGCCAGAAAAGTGGTTGGAACGCATGAGTGAGGGACTTCAATGCCTGGGCGATCGATTGGGTATTCTGCTCATCCAGCTTCCTCCCCAGTTCGGCTGCGATTTGGCCCGCCTAGCCTACTTTCTCGAACAGATGCCCCCCTGGATCAAAGTAGCTGTCGAATTCCGACATCCAAGCTGGCACACAGAAGAGGTATTTTCGCTGCTGGAACGCGAAGGAGCTGCTTACTGCGTGATGAGCGGCGCCCACCTTCCGTGTATCCTGCGTGTAACGGGGTCATTCGTCTATGTGCGTCTCCACGGCCCCGACTCCAACAATCTCTACGGGGGCTCCTACTCGGATGATGATTTGCATTGGTGGGCCGATCGCATCCACGAGTGGGAAAGCCAGGGGCGACCTGTGTTCGTCTACTTCAACAATGACGGAGAGGGAAATGCAGTTCGCAACGCTTCAAAGCTAAAAACTTTTGTGGAGAAGGGTACTTCTTGACAAGCGAAAATTGAGAGCGTCCCCATTCTTTTGGGCGTATTCAAAAACGCTCCGCAGTTCCCTGAAGCTGAATTAGAAATCGGAGATGGCGTTCGTCTAGGTTGTTGTTTGACGATCGCACTCACCCCGAACCGACACATCCAACTCAACATCACCCAGCACAAGCCGATCGCATTCAACTCAACATTACTGAGCACTTTTGCTTCCATTTCAAACAAATCCCGCAGGGTGCGCTTGACATTGGGAAACACAAATACTCCGTCAGTTTCTCGATGCGATAATTAAACGCTTTGTAGCGGTGTTTGAAGTACAGTTCCACATTCCCTCGGTGTTCCCACAATCCCAGCAAGTTGATGGCAACCTCTGAGTAATGGACTGTCGCATCCCGCTGTACTTCGGCTATCCCTTCCTCAATTAGTCGAGTCGTAATTCCAATTTTAGAGAATGAGTGAGGAAACTTTAAAAATTTATGGACAGACTGAAACGGACTTGCAATGCTGTATCAGCCATCCGCTACAGACAGGACTTTTCCAGGAAAGCGTTATTTTTTGGACGCTTGCTCCACAAACGCCAAACTCTAACTTAACTGCTTGTAGCGAAGTATACGCTTGATTGTGGTTATAAGTCCCTCTAAAGAATTATTTGTATATTCTCCTGAAGACAGATGATAGCAGCCCCCAAGGTAAATAACATACAAAGTGTAAAGAGTTATTAGGTAATCTAAAGGCATAATTTAAAAGTAGTCTATTTGCGCCTTGTAGGAAAGACATTCGACTTACGCACTTGCCCAAGCTAAACAAAGTGGCAGTATGTGGCGTACTCTTGTGCCTTACTTCAGGTTAATGACTACTTGAGATTTGATACTTAATTAAGTTTACCTGATTTCTTCTTTCTCTGTTCTACCTGTGAGACCCTAATTACCCTGTTGTTATAAGTATTTCTAAAAAATTGTTTGTAGATTCTCCTGAATACGGAGGATAGCAGCAACCAAGGGAAATAACATCAAAGTCTACAGAGTTATTGGGGAATCTCAAGCCAGAATTAAAAGCACTTTATTTGCACCTTATAGGACATACATTCGGCTTACGCACTTGCCAAAGTTAAACAAAGTTGCAGTAGGTCGCGTACCCTTGTGCCTTACTTCCGGTTAATGACCAATTGAGCTTTGATTCTTAATTAGGTTTACCTAATTTTTTCTTTCTCTGCTCTATCTGTCACACCCTAATTACCATCTGGTAATACGCTTCTTTGTAGATGGCACAAAGGATACCCGAAATTTTCGCAGTTTGAGACATTTGTGTTGCTTTTAGGTCATTGGGTATACCCAGACTGACCAATTTTCATTTTACCTTATCAAAATTATTTAAGAAGTCTCATGGTTAACTTACTCAGACCGCCCAGTGTTTCTTCAAGTTCTCGCTTCGGTACTGTAACTGGTTTGTGGAGGCAACAGTCTCTTTACGACAGGAGGGCGCTTAAGACTGGTATCGTCCATTTCGGGCCAGGTCGTTTTTTTAGAGGGCATCTTGCCTACATAATACATAACTATCTTGCACAGAAGGATTCCCAAGAGCAGAGATGGGGAATTTGTGGGGTTAGCCTCAAGAGTCAACAGACAATTACTAGGTTGAAACCGCAGAGATTCCTTTACACTTTGACCAAACATTCTAGTTGCGCTCAAAATCGTGAGGAAGCGGAAGTTATCGGTTCTATCAGGGAAATAGTTAATGGTAGAGACAAGTGCCAGTATGTGCTTGAAAAGATGGCGTCTCCCTCTGTGCATCTGGTGACTCTTACTATTACTCAAGGAGGCTACCATCTAGACAAAAGTTTTAATCTCGACACCACGAATGAAGACATCGCGCACGATTTGCAAAATCCTTCCACTCCAACTACTGCAATTGGCTTTATCGTAGAGGCGCTACGGCGACGACGCGATCGCAAAATGACCCCCTTCACGACACTTTCTTGCGACAACCTCCCAAGAAATGGGGAAATCTTGCAAAAAGCAGTGCTAGCTTACGCTGAAGAGATCGATCCTCAGCTTGCAGAATACATCAGGGATAACGCCACGTTCCCTAATTCAGTGGTAGACAGGATTGTGCCTCAAGAACAGGAATCCGACTATAACTACCCCAGCCGACTGTTGCAAGTTCGCGATCGCGCACCCATTGTAACCGAACCATTTTGGCAGTTTGTCGTGGAAGACAACTTCACAGGCGATCGCCCCAAGTGGGAAGATGCGGGGGTCATTATGACTAGCGACATCACTCCCTTCCTGTATATGAAGTCGAGATTCTTGAATGCAGTACACTCCTTCATAGCCTGTTTAGCTGTAAGAGCAGGTATAGAGTATATGCACGAGGCGATCGCCCTACCGGAATTCCACTTGTTTACTCGGCATCTCATGGACGATATCGCAGCAGCAACACCAGTGCCTCGCGAGATGTGTGAACAATATATGGAACAGGTGTTACTAAGGCTCAGTAACGAGGATCTTCCCGATACTACTGAGAGAATCTCTTCAGAAACAGCGAGGAAAGTAGGCAAGTATATATTTCCGATACTTCAGGATGCTTATAGCCGAAAAGTCAGCATGAAGCGGATTATACTTCCTGTTGCGGCGTGGCTTCTTGCAGTCAGAGAAAAGGCGAGCGAGTCGGGTCAGCCCTATCATGCCAAGGATACCCAAAGCGCAATTACAGCGATTCAAGAAGGCGCGGTAATTAGCGGGATTCTGGGATTGGAGAATTGCGAACAGACAGAGGTCGTAGATAATGAATGCCACCAAGCTTTGCGAGATATCCAGACCCAAGGACTATTGACTACGCTTAAAAATTACAGTGAGGGAGGTCTTTTGAATGAAACCGTTTCAGCATGATTTGGTGGTGCTTTTCGATCATGACGGAACTGTCGTTGATAGTGAAACCATAGCACTTAAGAGCGCATGGAGGCTGACAAATGAAGTTGCTCGTGAGTTCCCTACGGATCAATACTATGAGCTTGAGGACTTTGTTAAAAGCTTCGCCGGGAAACCCTACAGGGAAATACTCAAAAAGCTCTACCCAGACTCATTAACCAGTCTTAATGAGCGCGATATTGACAGGTTAGTGGCTGAAGAAGAAAAGAGAGCGATCGAACAACTTACTATAGAGGCAAAAGCGACGGTCGGAACGCCTGAAGTGCTATCTTATCTGCGCGACGATCGATTTAAATATGCCTTAGTAAGTAACAGCAGCTTACAGCGGCTGAGTGCTTGCCTTACTTCTGCAGCCCTGACCGACTATTTCCCCAGCAAACAGATATTCAGTGCTCACGACTCTCTCCCCGTTCCGCGTCCCAAGCCACTTCCTGACATTTACCTATATGCAGCGAAGTGTCTGGACGCTAAAGTTTTAGATTGCGTGGCAATTGAAGATTCTATGAGTGGGGTAAAAGCTGCCGTTGCCGCTGGAATTGGCCAGATTATCGGTTATGTAGGGGGAACTCATATAAGCGAGGATGAACGAAAAAGCCGTGCAGATGCTCTTGTGTCGGCTGGTGCCCACAAAGTTATCGATCGGATGGAGGATCTTATCGGTCTATTATCACCAACCTCAGTGTAAAGACAGGCGGCATCACGCCTAGGCTTGATGCGCTTAGCAGGATATGTGAAAAGTCAGATTTTGTTAATAAGAGCCTGGGCGACAACTTCATCGGCGATCGGTTTTGCGATCGACTTCCTATGCAGATCCGCCAAAATTGGCTCCACCTTTTTCACCCATTTTGCAATACTGATAATAAGCCGTCATCACAAGGCAATGAATTAAGATGAACAGCAATACCAGCACAGACTCAACAATCAAGCTGAATCAAGCATCCCTGTCTCGTTTACCTGGAAACGTGCGCGTACCCAAGTACGATCGCCATCAAATTACTAATGGAATTGTGCATATTGGGGTTGGTGGATTTCATCGATCGCACCAAGCGCTATATCTTGATGATTATTTCCATCAGAATCCTGGTAGTGATTGGGGAATTTGTGGTGTTGGATTGATTGACAATGACTATGACAGGCGAATGCGGGATGCGCTGCTGTCCCAAGATTGTTTGTATACCTTAGTTGAGCGATCGCTAGAAGGAGATCGCGCTAGAGTCATCGGTTCAATCACTCAATACCTTTTTGCACCAGACAATCGTCAAGCAGTTATTGAAGCATTAGCAGATCCCAAATGCCGAATCGTTACTCTAACGATCACTGAAAGCGGCTACTACTACATTGAAGGAAGTGGCAATTTCGATGTAAACCACCCGACGATGCAGCACGATTTGCAACATCCTGACCAACCACTTGGGACATACGGTTTTTTGACAGCGGCACTCGAAGAACGCCGTAAACAGGGGTTGGCACCCTTTACAGTCTTGTCCTGCGACAATATCCAGGGCAACGGCAACATGGTGCGGAAAATGCTAACGACATTTGCCCAAATGCGCGATCCAGATTTAGGAAGTTGGATTGCTGAACACGTTGCGTTTCCCAACTGCATGGTCGATCGCATTACTCCGCTGACAACCCCAGCAGATATCCAAATGGTCGCCCAACAGTTTGGTATTGATGATGCGTTTCCATGCGTCGCGGAGCCTTTCATTCAGTGGGTAATCGAAGATACCTTTTGTGCAGGCAGGCCCGATTGGGAATCCGTTGGCGTACAGATGACTAAGGATGTTCATCCCTATGAAATGATGAAAATTCGGCTGCTCAATGCCAGCCATATGCTGATTGGTTATCTCGGCTCTCTGGCAGGTTATACCTACGTTTATGAAGTCATGGCTGATCCCTTGTTTCAGCAAGCAGTTGCTAATCTGATGGACGAGGTGACACCAACGCTCCAACCTGTTCCGGGGATTGATTTAGACGAGTATAAAAAAACTTTAATTGAACGGTTTTCTAATCCCAAAATTCGCGATCAGCTTCCGCGCCTGTGCCTGAATGGATCAGCCAAAATTCCTAAGTTTGTTTTGGGCTCGATCCGCGATAAATTACAACTTGAAGGTGCGATCGATTACCTAAGTTTGACGATTGCTGCTTGGTGTCGATACATCAATAGTCATGATGAACAAGGGCAACCTATTTCCATAGATGATCCATTAGCAGACATCCTCACTCAACGCGCCAGTTTGAGTGAATTAGATCCCAGACCATTACTGGGCCTATCTGAAATTTTTGGAGATTTAGTACAGGCGCCACGCTTCGTCGAGGCTGTTGCTGACCAGTTGCGTAGTTTGCATGAGTTTGGTGCTAAAGGAACGCTAGCCCGATTGTCGTAAGCACCATCCGCATCCGTATTGCCTCTCGCCAAAGCATCTATCTTAAGGCAGATTCTCCTGAGTGAGTAACTCAGGTTCAATAGAGAAGACCGTGTATGTATACGGATGAATTTTCATGAAGCGCGACGCCACAGGCAAGTTTCTTAGCAATTGGAACTCGGAGATGAAACAACGAGTGAGCTTATCTCTGACTAATACAGCATGGCGATCGCTCGATAAAGAGGCTTACAGGCGAGGAATTTCTCGCTCTGAAGTCATTGAACGCTTTGCCCGCACTCTTGAAGGCGAACATTTGATCGCTGCCCAAGAAACTGAGGGCAAGGTAGCAACCATTCTGGAAAGCATTACGGATGCTTTTGTCGCCTTCGATCGCGACTGGCGCTACACCTATGTGAATCGTGCGGCGGCTCAAATCCTGTACAAAACGCCAAAAGAGTTATTGGGAAAGCACGTTTGGAATGAGGTTTTTCCTGAGTTGGTCGGTGGAATTGCATATCAGGAACTCCATCGGGCAATGACGGAACAAGTCCCTGTTTCTTGGGAAGAATTTGGGGAACCGATTCAGCGTTGGTTAGAGGCAAATGCCTATCCCTCTCCAGCCGGGGTAACTGTTTATTTTCGAGATGTGACCGATCGCAAGCAAGCGGAGGCAGAACGAGAACGGTTGTTGCACGAGTTGGAAATTGAACGCGCCCGATTTGAAGCTGTGTTGCGACAAATGCCTGCTGGCGTCATCATTGCCGATGCAGCATCCGGTAAGTTAGTTCTGGCGAACGAACAAGCCAAGCAGATTGTTGGGTATGACTACGAAGAGTCGCTTGAGCTTGAGGAATATGTTCCTATTACTCCATTTGAAGCCTTTAGCTCAGATGGTCGAGTCTATGCCCCTCATGAGTATCCTCTGGCGCGATCGCTAAAAACAGGTGAGGTCGTCACCAACGAAGAGATAGAAATTCATCGAAATGATGGTAGCCGCATTTTCATTAACGTCAACTCAGCACCGATTTTAGATAACCAAGGGCAGATTGTTGCAGCCGTTGCTATCTTCCAAGACGTGAGCGATCGCAAACGTGTAGAGCAAGCCTTACGCGAGAGTGAATCGCAGCTACGAGGTTTATTTGAGGCAAATCTCATCGGCATCATCATCGGAGATTTTCAAGGCAATATTTTAGAAGTCAACGACGCTTGGCTTGCCACGGTAGGTTACACGCGAGAAGAAGTTTTATTGGGAGAGGTAAACTTCCTTGAGATTACTCCACCGGAGTTTCGGCATTTAGACCAACAAGCAATGGCACAGATGAAACAAGTTGGTCGCCATGCGCCGTTTGAGAAGGAATACATTCGTAAAGATGGTAGCCTGGTTCCCGTTTTAATTGGGAGTGCCTATTTAGGGGGATCTAACGATTTAGGTGTAGGCTTCTCGATCGACTTAACAGAGCGCAAACGCTTGGAATCAGAACTGCGGCAGCGAGAGCAACAGTTCAAGATGGTAGCTGAAAATTCCCCAGACATTATTAGCCGAGTTGATGCAGAATTTCGCCATATTTATGTCAGCCCTTCTGTAGAAGTGGCAACAGGTATTCCATCAGAGCAATTTGTTGGCAAGACCAATGTTGAGCTAGGAATGCCAGAAGACCTCTATCGTGTTTGGCATGATAGTTTACGGCAAGTCTTTGCAACCGGCCAAGAACAGACGATTGAATTTAAGTTTCCGACTCTAAATGGTATTCGATGGTATCAGGCGCGTATTGTCCCCGAATTTGCCAGTGAAGATTCTGTCGAAACGGTACTGAGTATTGCTCGTGATGTGACGGATTACAAACAAGTTGAACAGGCATTACGAGAGAGCGAAGAGCGCCTGCGATTAGCACTTGAAGCGGCTCAGATGGTTGTCTGGGATATGGATTTGCAGGCCGATCAGATCGTGTGTTCTGCCAATGCTCTAGACATTTGGGGTCTTCACGAAGGTACGGGAGAAGAATTTTTTGCGCTCATTCATCCAGACGATCGACAACGGATGATCCAAGCGGCCCAACGGGCAGTCACTGGAGGAGAACAGTCCTATGTGCAGGAGTATCGGGTAATTAGTCCAGACGGCGTTGTGCGCTGGATCAATAGTCCGGGGCGAGTCTATCTGGATGAGACGGGGCGAGGAGTTCGCATGATGGGCGTTTCCGTTGATATTACAGAGCGCAAACAAATCGAAGCAGAGCGCGATCGCCTTTTAAAACGAGAACAATCTGCCCGACTCGAAGCCGAAACCGAACGCAAGCGGTTGCATGACATCCTGATGCAATTGCCTGCCATGATTGCCATTGTTAAAGGTGCAGATCTTGTGTATGAATTTGCCAATCCCACCTACCTGCAAGGGACTGGGCGCACTCCAGACATTATCGGGAAATCAATACGGGATGTTTTCCCGGAACTAGAGGGACAAATTTACTTTGAAGCGCTCGATCGCGTTTACCGGACGGGAGAAACGTTCATTGTGAATGAATCGCCTACTTACTGGGATCAAAACGGCGATGGAGTGTTGGAAGAAGCATTTTTCCACTGCATCTTTGCAGCTTGGCGAGATGCTGAGGGAACCATTGAGGGTGTGTTGATTTATAACATTGAAGTGACAGCCCAGGTGCGGGCAAGGCAACAAATTGAACAACTGCTCAAGAACCTCCAGCAGAAAGAAGAAATTCAGCAATTCCTAATCGAATTGAATGATGCGATTCGTGCCATTCAAGACTCGAAGGAAATTATGTGGCAGGTGGTTTGTGCTACAGGGCAACACTTTAGTGTCACTCGCTGTACCTACGGCGAAATTGATTCTACTCAGGAATATGTGATTGTCGATCGCGACTATTGCAATGGTGTAATCAGCGTAGTGGGTAGACATCACCTGAATTCGTTTGGCCCTAAACTCATTGCGGAATTAAAGCAGGGTAGAACAATCGTCGTAGATGATGTCGATCGCGATCCTCGGACTGCCGGAGTTGGGGCGGCTACCTTTGATGCAATCCAAACCAAGTCTCTGCTATGTGTTCCATTGGTGAAAGAGGGGAAATTTGTCGCCTTGTTGGTGTTGCACCATGTCTCTGTTCGCCACTGGACGGAGGAAGATGTGGTGCTGATGGAGCGAATTGCTCAAAAAACCTGGCTAGCCGTGGAGCGATCGCGGGCAGAAGAGGAATTGCGAGAAAGTGAAGCTCATCTGCAACTCGCGCTGAAGGTCGGACGCATGGGAACGTGGGACTGGGATATGCAGACCGATACATTGCTTTGGTCAGAAGGACACTTCATGGTGCTGGGTCTTCAACCGAATGAGTGCGAACCGGGCTATGAAGTTTGGGCAAGTCGGGTTCATCCTGATGACCTAGCACAAGCTGAAGCAAAACTTCAGCAAGGCATAGCTGACAAGACGGAGTATCACCATGAATATCGCCTGCGTTGGTCAGATGGCTCGATTCACTGGGTCGAAGCGAGAGGACAGTTTACTTATGATTCTCAGGGAAATCCCAAGCACTCGATCGGAGTTGTCATTGATATCACAGAACGCAAGCAAGCAGAAGAGGCATTGCGTCAAGCCCTACAAAAGCTCAACTTCCATGTTGAAAACTCTCCTATGGCAGTCGTTGAATGGGATCGAGACTTTGAAATCATTCGCTGGTCTGCTGGTGCAGAGCGCATTTTGGGCTGGAAAGCCGAAGAAATTCTAGGCAAATCTTTAACAGAGATACCTTTTGTCTTTGAGGAAGACCTAGAATCGGTGACTGAAGTCTGCCAACGGCTGGTCTATGGTGAAGAACCCCATATTTTTTCATACAACCGCAATTACACGAAAGCTCGCAACCTTGTGCATTGCGAGTGGTATAACTCCAGTCTCAGGGACGAATCGGGACGGATGATTTCGGTGTTATCGCTGGTGCTGGATGTGACGCAACGCAAGTATGCAGAACAAGAACGAGAACAACTTTTAGAACGCGAGCGTCTTGCACGGGCCGAAGCAGAAGCCGCACAGCGCCAACTGGCAACTATTTTTGACACGTCTCCGGTGGGACTTGCTCTGTTAGATTCCGAGCAGCGATTTATTGCCATTAACGAAGCATTAGCAGAAATTAATGGATTAACCCGCGAGCAACACTTAGGCTATTCAATTCTAGATATTTTTGGTCAGTCCGACCCCCAATTAGTTGAAGTCTTTGATCAGATTTACGCCACGGGCGATCCCTTCACTTCACCCAACTTGGCGGTGAATGTTCCCGGACGCAGCGATCGCCGTCCCGGTTACTACAACGTTTACTATCTTCCGACCGTTAACTCAAATGGTCAGGTCGAAGGCATTCTCGTGTATGTGGTAGATGTGACGGAACGGATGCAGTTAGAGCTTGCCCAACGTTTTCTCTCTGAAGCAAGTGCGGTGCTTGCATCCTCACTTGATTATCAAACTACTTTGGAGCAAGTCGCGCAGCTTACAGTGCCGGAATTAGCGGACTGGTGTACGGTTCACATCATAGAAGAGGATGGTGCGATCGAGCAGATTGCAGTTGCTCACATCGACCCGGCTAAACTGGAATGGGCATATCAGATTAGAGACAAGTATCCGCTGAACCCGGATGACCCTCGCGGTACTGCATTGACGCTGCGAACTGGGCAATCTGACTTGCTGCCGGAGATTCCCGATGAACTGCTGGTACAGGCAGCGCGTGATTCAAAGCATTTGGAAATACTGCGGCAGGTTGGATTCAAATCGGTAATGACGGTGCCACTACGAACTCAGGCACGAATTATAGGGGTCATTTCCTTTGTGTGTGCCGAATCTGGACGACAGTACACCTCAGCAGATTTGCAACTGGCAGAGGAATTGGCTCGTCGTGCTTCTTTGGCGATCGACAATGCTCAGTTGTACCGACAGGCTCAACGCGATCGCACAAAAGCAGAAGCCGCTAACCGGATTAAAGACGAATTCTTGGCGGTGTTGTCCCACGAGTTGCGATCGCCCCTCAATCCGATTCTGGGCTGGACAAAATTGCTACGAACAGGGCGACTCGATGTCACAAAAACCCAGCAAGCCCTAGAAACGATCGAACGCAATGCCAAGCTGCAAGCCCAATTAATTGAGGACTTGTTGGATGTTTCGCGCATTCTGCAGGGAAAAATGACGTTAAACGTCGCTACTGTGAATCTAGCGGCAATGATTGAGGCTGCACGGGAAACGGTACGACTGGCAGCCGAAGCCAAACACATTCAAATCCAGACCACATTTAATCCTATTTCAGGAACGGTTTCAGGTGATACGAATCGCCTCCAACAAGTAGTCTGGAACCTCCTCTCCAATGCTGTGAAGTTCACCCCAACCGGAGGACGAGTCGAGGTGCAACTAGAGCAGGTGGGTATGTATGCTCAGATTCAAGTCAAAGATACTGGAAAAGGCATCAGACGAGACTTCTTACCCCATGTGTTTGACTACTTCCGTCAAGAAGATGGCACAATAACCCGACACTTCGGCGGATTGGGATTGGGACTGGCGATCGTCCGTCATTTTACCGAACTGCATGGAGGAACCGTTCAAGCAGACAGCTTAGGACAAAACTTAGGGGCTACATTTATCATCCGGCTACCGTTAAACCTCGTAGAACCGGAACCCTCTTCTGATGACAGGCACCCAGAAAGTGCGGCAGACTTAGCAGGTATTCAGGTCTTGGTTGTGGACGACGATGCAGATATGCGAGAGTTGGCAGCATTCACCCTGATGCAATCTGGCGCACAAATTACGACAGCGGCTTCGGCTGCACAGGCGTTGACCCTCCTGAATCAATCTATCCCCGATCTGCTCTTATGTGACATTGGGATGGCAGAGATGGATGGCTATTCCCTGATTCGGCAAATTAGAAAGTGGTCACCCCAACAGGGAGGCACGATTCCTGCGATCGCACTTACTGCCTATGCTGGAGAAATCAATCAGCAGCAAGCCTTAGCTGCCGGATTTCAGATGCATATTTCAAAGCCTGTCGAACCAGAGGAATTGGTAAAAGCGATCGCCCGTTTGCTAAGACACTGAATGATTTGAGGATTAGCTATCATGCTGCTTGGAATAGATTTAGGAACAGGCTCTGCTAAGGCATTGCTCCTAGCGACAGACGGAACCGTTATAGGTGAGGCGTCAAGCTCCTATCCCGTTCATGCACCCCATCCTGGATGGGCTGAGACTGAGCCGGAGGATTGGTGGTTAGCGGTTGGCGAGGCTGTTAGGAAGGCAGTAGGAAATCACGCTGATCAGGTACAGGCGATCGCACTTTCAGGGCAAATGCACGGTGTTGTCCTAGCTTCGGAGTCGGGTCAGCCCCTGCGCCCTGCTATCCTCTGGGCGGATACTCGCTCTAGTGCCACGCTGAACACTTATCATTCGCTCGATGCCACTATTCTAGAGGGCTTGGGCAACCCGATTACGGCGGGAATGGCGGGCCCAACTTTGTTGTGGCTACGAGAACACGAGGCTAATGTCTACACCGAAGCGCGTTGGGCACTCCAGCCCAAAGATTGGCTGCGGTTACGGATGACTGGAGAAGTCGCAACCGAACCATCTGATGCTAGCGGTACTTTGCTTTACGATGTTGTGTCGGACAACTGGGCTGGGGAAGCAATCTTAGCCCTGAATCTACGCTATGATTGCTTACCAAAAATTATCCCCTCTAGTGCGATCGCAGGCTACCTAACAACTGTTGCTTCTGAGCATCTCGGCTTACCTGTTGGCTTACGGGTTATTGCTGGTGCTGCGGATACCGCTGCGGCGGCGCTTGGTAACGGATTGCTAGAGCCTGGATTGGTTCAACTAACGATCGGCACAGGCGCTCAAATCATTACACCTCGATCGCAACCAATTATCGATCGTCATGGTCGTACCCATCTCTATCGAACCGCCCTACCTAACCAGTGGTACACCCTTGCAGCAATGCAAAATGCCGGGTTAGCGCTGGAGTGGGTGCGAGGTATCCTCGGCTTGAGCTGGCAGCAAGTTTATACTAAAGCGTTTTCTGTTCCCCCAGGATGTGAAGGATTGACATTTTTGCCATACCTCACGGGTGAGCGAACTCCACACCTTGACCCTTATGTACGCGGCGCATGGGTGGGGCTGGGACTTCATCACACACAGGCGCACCTGATGCGGGCAGCTTTAGAGGGAGTTGCTTTTGCCTTGCGAGAAGGTTTTGAGGCACTTGAAGCAACAGGTTTTAAAGCGACAGAACTGCGTTTAGCAGGCGGTGGAACGGCAGAAATGCCTTGGAAACAATTACTGGCTGATGTATTGAGAATACCCCTCTATGCAACTACAGTTGCTGCTGCTTCCGCGCGTGGTGCTGCTCTACTAGCGGGTATAGGAATTGGCATATACGCAGATGCTAATGACACGAGCAAACTGGCAGCCACACCAATGCTTGCTGCAACTCCGCAATCTGTTGATCCCATCCTAGAAGAGGCTTGGATGCGATATCAAGCGCTTTATCCACAACTTAAAAAAACTTGATAGGAGTTATGCCTCAAGGAAGACGTGTTAGAAGCTATCTACAAATTATTCTTAAAGCAAGACCGTTTAATATCAGTCTCATAAAAAAAGAGAGTTTACTAACAAAAGAGGTAGATATTACATGAATATACTAAGTGGAATCAATCTCCCAAAATCAGCCGATGCTTCTGCTTTATACATACAGTGTAATGAATCTGCATCTATCAACTACCAGGAAGATGAAAAAAAAGTTGTCTTAAGTCAGGGGGGTATTGCATCCTCAAATTCTTACTTTAATTCGTTTTATGAAAAGTTTTATACTCAATATACAACTCTTAGCTCTATATACTATTCGCTGAGACTTGAAGGAGACTTTAAAGTTTCTGTTTACAGAGAAGTTAACGGAGAAAACAAAAGAGAAATTATTTCTGAACAAAAGTTTGAAAACTGTCAATTCTCAGAGCCTGTAAAAATCTTACCAGTAAATCTCCTTCAAAATGAAAATGCTGGCAGAATATATTTTGAAATAACCTGTTCTAGTGAACAGGGTGCATTTAAAGAGGGGTGGATAGCAACTGATGAAAATAAAACCAGAGAAGTATCGTTAGCGATTACCATTTGCACCTACAAAAAAGAAACTTTTATAAAAAATACATTGGCTGCGATTTTTCAAGATAAATTACTAGAGACCAAGAACTTCAAATTATTTGTTGTTGATAATGGTAAAACTTTAGACCAAGCGGATTTCAATAAGCAAAAGCTGAAACTGGTTCCCAATATAAATGCGGGTGGAAGTGGTGGTTTTACTAGAGGGCTAGTTGAATCTCTAGAGGAGAACGTCTACTCTCATTTTTTGCTTATGGATGATGATATAGAGTTAGAAAGTGGATGTATTTATAGGTTAATTTCTTTGTATGAGTACGCCAAGACTGATTTTGCAGTGGCTGGCGCACTGCTTGATTTACAGAACAAGCATATGTTGTATGAAGCAGGAGCATTGTACAACGCCTATTCTAAAAATAGAGGATTTGGGCCTGGGTCATTAACTCCTGTAAATAAGAACCTCGATTTACGAGATGCTAATTGTCTCAACAGGTTGCTCAAGGAAGAAGATATAGACTATGGCGGATTTTGGTTTTTCTCTTTTTCTAAGGAACTTGTTGACGAAATTAAATTGCCGCTGCCTTTCTTTATCAAAATAGATGATGTAGAGTTTGGTTTAAGAATAAAAGAGCTGGGCAAGAAAATTGTAGCTTTTCCCTCACTGGCGGTGTGGCATCTACCAGCTTCTGCCAAAAACGTAAATTGGGAAAATTATTATTATACTCGCAACGATCTTGCAGCTTATGCTATCCATTATTCCCTAAGATATATGGATGCAGTAAAGCATCTTACAAAAGTCATAATTCAGGCTTTAGCAACATTTGATTGCGATCGTGCACTGGTGGCAATACAAGCTTTTGAAGACTATATGAAAGGCCCAGATTTTCTCAAAAATACTGATCCAGAAACCTTTCACTCAAGCATTATCAAGCTGAGTAAAAGCTATAGTAATCAAAAGGAAGTAGATAAATTAGCTGGTGTTAAGCTTTTGACGAGGTGGTTTAAAGTTGCGGCTCAAAGTCGTAGTGAATGGTCATCCGTAAGTACACAATGGAAAAGAGCTTCCAAGGAAATTACATCTACTATATTTTGGCAGCAATACCTTGGGCTAAAGAACTAGAAGTGAGAGCCTCCATTGGTTGATGGTGGACAACTTTGATCGCCAGCAACTCAACGATTCACAACAAAAGCGCCTTGGGATTAATTGTGGTAGTTCACACTCCTCTGTCAAGCTACCCTGTGACGGGGGATTCTTCCTTCACAGCTTGAGGCCGAGTAAAAGCAGTGCCTTTACTTGGCATTATTGTAGCTCCAGAAGCTACGGAGGTATGCCCTAACTCTAAAATTCGTCAACCCTCATCTCTAATGTTTTTAGCTGCATTGATGTTTTTATCATGGTGAGGCCCGCATTAGTGCATTCCCACTTTCTGATAATCCAATGAAAGCCAATTTACAGCAGATTGCAAGCTTATAGACGACAATAGCAGCATTTAGAAAACCAGTTTTTTAGATGTTGAGGATTAATTAAATAAGCGTGCGAAGTGCGACCCGGATTGGGTATCAAATGGAAGGAACTTGAGTTAAATGATGACATAATCTTCGCCCAAAACAGCTTGAGTGACCTGTGGTTCCGGCTCTACTGGGTCGCTGTAATGAGTCTCAATGTGTTGGATGAAACTTTCCCGATAAGCTTTGAGATGCGAGTTAAGTGCTTGGATATCCTGCTCTCCTGTCGCGAAACCTTTCTCTCTTCTGAAGTGACCGGATTCCTTCACAAAAGCCATGTCAACTTGCCACAAAGCCTTATCAATCGGGCGATATGACAAATCAACAATATCGTAAGTTGCGAATCCTTGGGACTTCATAAAACTCATTACATCATACATCTGACCGAACAAAGTAACTTCTACAATTACATATTCAGTCTGCTGCAAAATTTCAGTTGCTCCCGCTAAAACATCTAATTCCTTTCCGTCTACATCAACTTTAATTAAATACGGGCCTGGCAAGTTTCTTTCTCTGCATATTCCATCCAGGGTAATGGCTGGTATGTTTCTCAAATAAGGATTACTGCTGTCAGTAGCGCGGTTTTCAGAAAGTGAAGAATGCACCATACCGGGACTGACGTTGAGGGTGAAAACTCCCGATTCTTTGGTTGCTGCTGCAATAATGTATTCTGCACTTTTGAGTTTGCGGCAAATTTTGGCGAGGTAAGGTTCATTTTCGGCGATTGGTTCAATTAGCAAATGTCGCGCATCGGGGAAAGTTTCGTAAAGGTTAAAAGTTCCCAATGCGGCACCGACATCAATCACAGTTTTGGGTTCAAAACCTAACTGTTTAGCCAGCAGCAAGCTGCCTGACATCGAGTTTCTGAGAATTCCTGTTTGTTGTTGGCTCACAATTTTTTCCTGATTTCAATGTGGATAAAGTTAATATTATGTCTTGCAGCAGAGTTATTGTATGTCCGAATCAAGAAACGAAGCAATCGCAAACCTCGGCGATTGCTTCGTTTCGGATCGCCATGACAGAAATAGGCTTTAACGCAACCTCCTACTATTTTGCGGATTTCTGCGCCTTGTTTTCCGGTTCGACAGATTGCAAAGCTTGGTCGAGAATAGCCCGCGCTTCTTCGGCTTTGCTTCTAGCTTCTCGATAGCGGACGTTAGCTTGAGCAAAGTTTTTTAGAACCTTGAAACCATCTTTCAAACGACCAATTTCCTCGGCACTCACAGCCTCATCTGTAAACAAAATGTCGATCGCCGCCCGGATTTTGAGTGCTTCTTCGCGGGATTCCATGACTTTCAATTTGAGACTTGCCAAATTGCTCAAAATCTGGACTGCTTCAGTAATCGCATCCTCGCCGTCAGACGCAGCATCTTCGATATCCTTAACTTCAACAAACTGCTTGGGCCCAAATCCCTCCACGAGTTCCGTAGGCAGCTTGCCCTCATCCATGAGATCCATCAGCCGATCCATCGCTTCTTCCCGGGCTTTGGCTGAATCTTTCCCCTTGACAGTTAAAATAATTTCGGGGCTTTGAGGAAGTGTATAGCGAACCATATTTTGACAGCCTGTGCGCGAAAACAATTGAATGATATTTTATCTTTATTCGATCGCCAGTTGCAGCTATCAATCTGCTCTATTACCAACCGCTTGCCAAAACTTGACACATATACACTCAAAAGGAACCCTCGACAATGAAAGATAAATTTCTTAACTTGCTTAACTTGCTTTTAGTAGCTGATGTGTTTTTCGTCTTTGCCATTTTTGGGTGGTTTGTGATCGCAGTAGCGGGTCGATCAACTGGCGTGAATCTCGGTTTTGATTTGTGGTATAGTCTCTGGCAGCCCGTATTTAATCCCGCCCTGGGAATTCTTATGGGCGGTGCTATTCTCAGCGGTATAATTAACCAAGTTTCTAAACGCCTCAATCCCAAGTAAAATTGATGTTTTGTTGGAGACGGTGATTGGTGATGCTACTTAGTGGGCGATCGAACTTGTGGAATGCGTCAGAGATGAGGCACTCAATTAGGTCGATGAAGCTTGAAAATACATAAGTAGTCAAAAACGAGTGAAACGCTCCCCAAAGGAGCGATATCTTATGAAAGCCATCACAAAAGTTATGATAGCTTTACATTCTGTTACAGGGTAAAGTTTATTTTCGCTTGCCTATTTACGTCGAAAATAAAGATTGGACGATCGGGATCTAAAAGTATCAACTCATATTCGGAGTAACAAAAGTCGGGCAATTATGGGAGAACAAAAATGTATCGGTATCCTCACTAGCGGGGGTGACTGTGCAGGCTTAAACGCAGTTATTCGAGCCGTTGTCCACCGCGCAACGGGAACTTACAATTGGAAAGTGATGGGCATTCGTCAAGCCACGAAGGGATTGATGAGTCGTCCCCCTCAAGCAATTCCCTTGGATATTGAGAAAGTAGACTCGTGGCTCACCATTGGCGGTACGATGCTAGGCACGACAAATGAGGGCAATCCTTTTGCCTTCCCGATGTCAGATGGGACTCTACGCGATCGTTCTGACGACATTATTGAAGGCTATCATCAACTAGGTTTGGATGCCTTAATTGGCATTGGTGGTGACGGCAGTCTCGCCATTCTCAGGAAGATTGCTCAACACGGCAATTTGAATTTAGTTGCTATTCCTAAAACTATTGATAATGATGTCGGAATTACCGAGCGTTCCATCGGTTTTGATACTGCGGTCAATATTGCGACTGAAGCACTCGATCGCTTGCATTTTACTGCGGCCAGTCACAGTCGCGTCATAATTGTTGAAGTCATGGGACGCGACGCTGGACATATTGCGATCAGTGCCGGAATTTCTGGGGGAGCTGATATAATTCTGATTCCCGAAATCCCTTACAAAATCTCCAATATCTGTGCCCAAATCCAAGAACGCCAAGACCGGGGAAAAAACTACTGTTTAATTATAGTAGCGGAGGCGGTTCGCACTGAAGAAGGCGAGTTAGTAATGCACACAAATCGCTTAGGTCAAAGTCGATTAGGCGGAATTGGTCAGTATTTAGCTGATACAATCTCTGAGTGCAGCGGTGCAGAAACTCGCGTCACTGTTTTGGGACATATTCAACGCGGAGGAACTCCTTCATCGCTAGAAAGATTAATTGCTTCGGCTTTTGGCGTCGCAGCAGTGGATTTAATTGCCGAAGAGAAATACGACTGCATGGTATCTTGGCAAAAGCGGGAAGTTGTGAGCGTTCCTCTGGAAGATGCGATCGCCAAATACAGACCTGTAGAGTTCAATGGTACTCTGGTTAAAACGGCCCGTGGTTTAGGGATTTGTCTGGGAGACTAAACAATTACCCGTCTGATTTCTCAAAGGTTTAGTCGGGGACGCACTCAGAACCACGAAACTGGGTTTTTCAACCGAGACTTAGGGTTTTAAGCCAGTGTATTGTCGTAAAAAACCAAGGTGATGACCGTCTGTGCTTCCAGGACTAAGATTAACCTGGAAGCAGTGACGTTTCAACTATATTAGTGTAACTTGCAATCAGTTCCGAGCGAGTATCGACCCAGAGTGCGATCGCACTCGGAACTACAAAATACCGCAACAAGTGGAAAGGTGAGAAATTGGCACCATTTACTGCACAAATTAGAGTGCGCCATTACGAAATGGACGCCCTCGGTCACGTAAATAATGCTGTTTACCAGCATTATTTAGAACACGCTGCGATCGAACATTTAGAACACTTGGGATTTACACTGGATCGCTACCGGGAATTGGGCGGCGTCTTTGTAATGCGACGGATAGAGATTGACTATTTGCGATCGGCAGCCGCGGGCGATCGATTGGAGATATCCACTTGGATCGAACAAATGCGCGGCCCGCGCGCTGTCCGCCGCTACGAAATTCGCTTAGCTGGAAGTGACGAAATCTTGTTAAAAGCAGAGGCGCTTTGGGTTTGGGTTGAAGTTACCACCATGCGCCCGCGAGCAATTCCCAAACAAATAATTGATATTTTTGAATCACAATCTCAAGCATTACCAACATAGAGAAAAAAATAAATATTTTATTTGCAAAATCCTGTAAAAATATATTGGTTTGTAGTGAGAACTTCAGTCCCCTATTCCCCGTTTGTAGAAGTGCAAAAAGTTGATTGTCGCCAAGACAGCAAATTCCGATCGCAAAAAGTCGGATCGCCCGCCTGCCAGTTTGGATGCCGCAGAGGTACGATGGAATATAGGGAGGGAGGCCAAGCCGGCGAAGGTTAAGCTTGGTGACAATACCCACAGGAAGGAAAAAATGACACTTAACTTGCGGCGACCGATTTTAATAGGCGGAATAGGACTTTCAGCAGCGCTGTGGCTGCTGGAAACTCTACAGCATTCGGGTTCAGAAATGGGCGAAACGGCACTCATCGGCTTGGCTGCTGCCGGTGCGGGGTATTGGTGGTGGAAGCAACAATCCCCCAAACTCGAACTCGCACTCCCGCAACCCCTGGCGAACCGGGAAGCAGCCGAAAAAGCGATCGCGACTTCCGAAGCCGCCATTAAATTGCTGGCTTCAGAAGCTCCAAACTCCGCCGATCCGGTGAATCTAACAGCAAAGCTCGATCGGCTCAGAACCGAATTAGACAGACAAGATTTGCGGATTACCGTAACTGGCGGTAAAGCTGTCGGCAAAACTGCCTTAATTCAAGTTTTAAATTCTAATTGGGCATCTCAATACCCGCAAAAGCTTAGTTTAGAAGAAACAGCAGCGCTGTTTGCTAATACAAATGCCGATGCCAAAATCGGCGGTGATTTAGTGCTGTTTGTAACAGCGGGCGATATCACCGATTCCGAATTTAAAACATTATCTCAGCTAGCTTCGGCAGGTCAGCGCGTGCTGCTAGTCTGGAACAAACAAGACCAATATTTGCCAGAACAGCAGTCGCAGGTTTTGAACTCTTTGCAGCAGAAAATGCAAGGAATATTGGGGACAGAAGAGATAATTGCGATCGCAGCTTCTCCCAATTCTATTAAA
This sequence comes from Microcoleus sp. Pol10D4, assembly GCF_036701555.1. NCBI lineage: Bacteria > Bacillati > Cyanobacteriota > Cyanophyceae > Oscillatoriales > Microcoleaceae > Microcoleus > Microcoleus sp. Pol10D4. The sequence continues at coordinate 55,179 of NZ_JAUBRA010000022.1, read as the reverse complement.
GTGCGCCAGCACCAAGCGGACGGCACATTTAAAGAACGGATTGAAAATCAAGTCTCTCAACTCGACGGGCTGACGGAAAGATTGACTAAAATCTTAACTGAAGAACGGCAACAGTTGGTCTGGGCGAGTGCAGTCCGCGAGGCTGCAAGTATCAAGCTAGAGGCAAAAACCTTATTAAATGCGGTCAGGCGCGATCGGGCAATTCCGATTATCGAACAATATCAGTACATCGCCGCCGCCGCCGTCTTTACTAACCCGGTTCCAGCTTTAGACTTGCTAGCAACAACCGCCATCAGCACCCAACTCGTAATCGATCTCGGCGCTATCTACCAGCAAAAGTTTTCCTTAGACCAAGCTAAGACAGTAGCTGCAACTTTGGCTAATCAAATGTTCAAATTGGGATTAGTAGAACTGTCTACCCAAACTATTACTGGACTGCTGAAAAGCAATGCTGTCACCTATGTAGCCGGAGGCGCGGTGCAGGGAATTAGTGCAGCATATTTTACCAGAATAGCTGGACTGAGTTTAATTGAATATTTCCAAAGTCGAGAAGGGGAGAATGCTGCAATAGGCATTTTAAATATCGACCAGTTGACTAAAACTTTGCAAGCAGTATTTACACAAAATCAGCAAGTTTCCTTCTTGCAATCTTTCGTCAACCAAGTGGCGAGTCGCCTTTCATCTCAGGTATCTGGCCCCGAAACTGTTAAGTCGGCGGTCAATTAAGTAAAATACAGCGGATTCCAGGTTTATGAAGTACACCCCAGAAACCCGGTTTCTCCTGGATTTCTCGCCAGAAATCGGTTTTATTCAAGAAACCCGGTTTCTCTGTACTTCACTTACCTGAAAAGTGCTGTAAATGAACAGGCAAGATGCCTGTGCCACAAGACAGTTTTTCTGTTGTGGAACAGGCAAGATGCCTGTTCCCCGGCAGAGGCTGGAAACCAGTTAATATTTTCCTTCTAGCTTCTTCCTTCTATTATACAATCAAAGATAGTTTGCACGATGATACAAACTCAACCAAAAATAGTAACCTTTGAACAATTTATAGAAGACAAACCCGATAACAAATCCTACGAACTTCACGATGGGGTAATGGTTGAAATGCAGCCCACAGGAGAACACGAAGATATCACAGCATACCTTGTTCAAGAATTTACGCTGCTTTACACCCAACTGCAACTTCCATACCGCATTCCCTCGAAAGCGCTAGTTAAGCCCCCAGCTAAAGATACAGGATATATTCCTGATGTTTTGCTATTAAACCGTCAGGCTTTAGCCTCTGAACCCTTATGGTTGAAGTCAGCAACAATCACCCAAGGAACCTCTATCCCGCTACTTGTTGAAGTTGTCAGTACCAACTGGCGCGACGATTATCTCAAAAAGTTGGCAGATTACGAAATGATGGGCATCCTCGAATATTGGATTGCGGATTATGCTGGATTCGGCGGTATACGTCATATTGGCGACCCCAAACAACCCACGCTTTCGGTTTGTCACCTTGTGGACGAAGAGTATAGGATTACACAGTTCAGAGGGAGCGATCGCATTATTTCACCTACATTTCCCAATATGGAGCTGAACGTCAATCAAATTTTCCGAGGCGGCGCCTAGTGTTAGGGAAAAGAACAGGCAAGATACCTGTCCCACAAAAATTTTTTGTTATTGTGAAACGGGCGGGGTATCCCGTTAAATATTTTTTGGAAAACTCACAACTAAAAAATTATAAATTTATGAAAAAGTGTATTAAAATAAGAAATAGGATTTATAATTCGACGATCAATTATACCTGCTTAAAAAAGCCGATCGCCAATGGCTGACAATTCTATTCAAGAAAATCGCTTATCCCTTGCCCGCGCCAGTTTGCGCGAAGCCCTGGCGCGCTATTCCCACCTGCGCCAAGGCAAAAAAAACTCGAATAATACAGAATTAGAAGCGGCGCTGCAATATCAGTTAGATATCTTAACTTCCACCTCAGAAAAACTAGACCACAACATAATCCGCATTGCTACTTTCGGCCTAGTCAGCCGCGGCAAGTCAGCCGTATTAAACGCGCTTTTAGGTCACAAAATTCTGCAAACAGGCCCTCTCAACGGCGTGACTCAGTGGCCGCGTTCCGTGCGCTGGAGTGTGCCTTTATCCTTCCTTGACAGCGAGGAATCCCCCCAAGCCCCCCTTGCCAAGGGGGGGAAAGGAGCGGTGCAAGTAGAATTAATCGATACTCCCGGACTTGATGAAGTTGGTGGCGAAGTGCGCGGCGAAATGGCGAAACAAGTAACTCGCCAAGCTGACTTAATTCTGTTTGTCGTTGCAGGCGATATCACCCGCACAGAATATCAAGCGCTGTGCGAATTGCAAACAGCTCAAAAACCAGTAATTTTAGTTTTTAATAAAATTGACCTGTATCCAGAATTAGACAGAAAAGCTATTTACCAAAGTTTGCAAGCGCTGGGAAATTCTGAAGAGTTAGCAGCCGCTGCGGTAACAGAGGAAACAGATAGCGAAAATTTGTCCGATCGCCCAAACAACTCCTCCGATAAATCTACTGCAAAATCACCCCCTAAAACTTCCAAATCATTAGAAATAGTCATGGTAGCCGCCGAACCAGCGCCGGTGCAAGTGCGGGTGGAATGGTCAGACGGAAGAGTCACTAACGAATGGGAGTCGCCGCCCGCGCAGATAGACGAACTCAAACATAAAATTCTCACAATTCTTAACAGAGAAGGTCGATCGCTCCTCGCTTTAAATGCTTTAGTTGAAGCTAGAGATGCCGAAGCAAACATTGCCCGTCACGTTCTCAAATTGCGACAAACAGAAGCCGAAGATTTAATCTGGCAATTTGCAAAATATAAAGCTTTGGCTGTCGGTTTAAATCCAGTGGCATTCTTGGATGTAATGGGAGCAAGTGTCGCAGATTTAGCCTTAATTCGCTCTTTATCCAGACTTTACGGCTTACCCATGACTGGTTACGAAGCGGGGAAACTTTGGCAGACTATTTTTTCCAGTGCTGGCGGCGTACTTTTGGGAGAATTGGGTAGCAGTTTTCTGTTGGGATTTGGCAAAAGTGCGGCGGCTGCGGCCCCGCACATCGGCTTTTCTACTTTTGCCGGAGTCGCTGTAACTCAAGCTAGTCTAGCAGCTTACGGAACCTACGCTGTCGGTCGCGCCGCCCAAGTTTACTTAGAAAAAGGCTGCACCTGGGGCCCCTTGGGACAAGATACGGTAATTCAAGAAATTCTCGCCACCATCGAGCGTAATACAATTATCGATCGCTTGCAGCAAGAGTTTAAAATATGACACAAACAACAGCCCTTACTTAAATCATTCAAACTTTAGCCGATGTTGAATCTCGATTCAATATTACGCGAACTGAATCGGAGGGATTTTTCCCAGAATGGTATACAGATTTACCCGAAATTACAGAAGTCGATAAAGCCGCTCTCAATTTAATTCGGCGGCGATATCTTTATCATTTAAATGATGAAGCCTTATACCATTTTTCTAAAGATGTGCTAGAGATAAAGAATGTAAAATCCAAGACGATCCGGTGAGAAGACCAATGATACGCGGGCGTGAAAGATGCCAAAATTTCCTGGACTTTTATGCGGAGTTCGTCAAGATTACTAAACACCGACAATCTAAAAAATCTTTCAGATATTCCCACACTCTTTCTGTCGGATTTACGAACGGACAACCCGGAGGCTGAAATAGTAAAATAACATTGTCTGGTAATTCAGATGAGTCCAGCTTATGAGCGGGTGCGTTATCAACTTGAATGATGTGTAATTCATGAGGATATTGTTTTGACAAAAGTTGTAAATATGCTTCAAAACAAACTTTGTCTAAATGCGAAAACTCCCAAAAAAAACTTTTTACGCTCTGCGCTCGATACTGCCCCATACAGCCAAAAACACTCAAATTTCCATTGATGCTTCCCGACGCGCTTTACGCCTGAAAGCGTCAGCTTGCGCCGACGAATTGTATGCAGTCCTAGCCGCATTTCATCACTGCACCAAAAGATGAGTTTTTTATATGTGTTTGCTTGAGGTAAAGCTTTGTCTAGTAGAGCTTTTATCTGTTGATGCCAGCTATTTTAAAATTCATTAATTACCGTAGATTTCTGAGAAATACTGCGAGGTCTGGGAATTTTAAATTTACTTTTTAATTCTTCTATTACTAAAGAAATCCTATACTGTAGCACACTGCTTGCTAGCACAAGTTCTCGAAGCAAAAGGGGAGACAACAGCAGCTTTTTCTTGCTGGCAAAAATGCCTGAATTGCTCTGCCCAAGGCCAACAACAAGAAGGTGTGGCGTGGAAACTTCCAGAATTAAGTATTTGGAAGAGTTTTGCCCGCGAGAGGCTCAGTGCTTCGGGCAGAGAACCTAATTAATTAAATTACAGTAGGGTGCGTCAGTAGTTCTCAGTTTTTCTATCCTACTTAACCATTTAACTAGCTGACGCACCCTACTGAAAGCTCGCTAACAATTAAAGTTATTTTGTTCGGAGGAACTATCGGATCGTCCTCTCCAGAACTGCATTTTGTTCTGCGCTCAGCTTGGGCAATTTCCATCAAGGGATAACTACCAACTGCTGACACTAAACTTGCCTCTACATTGGCAATTATTTCTCCGGCAGCATGGGGAACCCCCATTACTAATAATGTCAGGGGGGTAGATAAAACTATAGGTATCACAGCTCGTTTCTCCGTCAAAGAAAGGGATAAGGGAGAAGCTAGTTGGCCAACTGCGCTCTATTATTAACCAGGGGGTAGGGAGACAATTATGCAAAATTTTCAGAAAAAATTTCCCCTCATCAAGCTCCAAATCTTCTCAGTGTTTGCTTTACGGATTATTAAATTTTCTGTAAATCTTACATTGAGACGCAATTAAATCCTAGACAGAGTACATCTCTGAGGTAAAATCAAGTCTAATCCTTTAATTGCTCAGGCATAGTCTCATGCCAATTCCCAAACTCAGTGAAGCGACGATCCAGCATAATACCTCTGCCGCCTCCCTCAAGCGCGGTGAAACTTACTATTTAGCGGGTAATGTTACTAGCGCTGTCCTGCGTGGCAATATCGTGCAAGCAATAGTGGAGGGTTCTGCTGTGCAACCTTACCGTATTACGATAAACTTTGATGACGCTAATGTCGCATCATCAAATTGCACTTGTGCTTACGATCGCGTTGGGTGGTGTAAACATATTGTTGCTACCATGTTATTATGTCTGCGACAACCACAAATAATTGAGCAGCGCCCCACACTGGAACAGTTACTCGATCGCCTCAACGATGTACAAACCCAGCAATTAATACAAAATTTAGTAGAAAAGGAACCCTCACTCATTGATCCGATCGAACGATACGTTAACTTAAGTGCTATTCCTACGCCTCCACAGCAACCTACTAAAGTACCCCGTCGTACCTCCATTAATCCGGCTCCTTTTAGACAACAAGTACGACAAATTTTGCGAAATGCTGTGCGTTATTTCGACGAGGGATGGGGGGAAGAAGACCCCATTACAGAAGAACTTTGCGATGTGATTCAGCAAGCGCAGGAATTGATCGCAGAGGGAGATGGTAACAACGCCTTAGTAATTTTACAAGCCATCACCGCAGCTTGCGTTAAAGATTGGGATGACGTAGAAGAATATGGCGCTGAAAGTTCTGATATAGCTAACGCTTTGGATGAAGCTTGGACAGAAGCCATTTTAACGGCTGAACTAACTGCTGAAGAAGAGATCGATATTCAGGGGATGTTAGAAGCTTGGCAAGATGAATGGGATTGCGATTTCAGCATGAGCTTGAAAGCATTACGCCAAGGTTGGGATGACCCCCTAATTCAACAGGTACTTCAAGGAAATATTACGGGGCAAGAAATAGGAGCTAATGAGGCACCAGAATGTGCTAAAAGCTTAGCATTAATTCGCTTGCAAATCCTCGATCGCCAGGAACGCTATCAAGAATACTTATACTTAGCGCAAGCAGAAAACTGCCCTCAACAATACTTGACGATGTTAAGTCGTTTGGGGAGAATAGAAGAAGCAGTGGAAGCTGCTGCTACTCAGATAAAATCAGCGGAAGATGCTTTTGCTCTTGCTCAAAGTTTACAAGCACAGGAAGCAAAAGCTGAAGCTCTAAAAATTGCTCAAACTGGGTTGAATTTGTCAGGCAATTGCCTTTATAAACTGGCAATTTGGACGAGTGAGTTGGCTGTTGAGTTGGGAGAAAACGAAGTTGCATTAACTTCTAGAATGCTAGTCTTTGAAATCAAACCATCCTTTGCTGATTATCTTTTAGTGAAGGAGTTTGCAGGAGACAGTTGGTCAACTGTGAAAGCAAATTTGTTAGCAACTCTGAGAAGTGATAGAAGTTGGGGAGTTTCTGAAGCAAAGGTTGATATTTTTCTCTATGAGCAACTTATTGAAGATGCGATCGCTGTTGCTGATGGCTTGAGTGGCTACGAATCGGCACTGATTCACCGAGTAATGGGGGCTGCGATCGCCCACCGCCCTGATTGGACGATCGCCAATGCTTGTCGGCTTGCTGAATCGATTATGGATCAGGGGAAATCAGAGGACTACGATCGTGCAATTAAGTGGTTGGAAAAAGCCCGCGCTGCCTATTTACAAATGGGGCAAAATCTTCAGTGGTGTGCTTATCGTTCTCAACTTATGCAAATACACCATCGGAAGCGGAAATTAATGGGGATGCTGAAGAGTCCAGATTTAGATTGAGGCTGAAGTTTACCGTAAACCGGAACAAGTGAAAGCGGCCCAATAAAAAGGGTCAGCAAAAGGGAAATCTAAGCAACTAATTATTTCCAGTCGTTGCAAAGTTTTGTAATTGCGTGTTGCTGTTTCGGCCCGCTTTTCTTCCTCTTGTAGCCATTGCAGATAGTCGGCAGAACCTTCTGAATAGGAATTACGCTGGTTTTCGGCAAACTGGCGATCGCCCTCCGCCTCTTCAAATTTGCGTTCTAATAAATCACCAAGTTGGGGAGAATAGCAAGCGACAAATTCTGATCCAGAGAGCGATCGCAAATTTATTTGTGCTTGCTGCAATGCTTTTGGGCGGCTACTTCCTTGCTGCCGAAGTTTGTGATAAAAAATTGAAAATAAGGGGTTCTACCGAACCTAGTATGTAAAACTAACTAGCAAAATGCCAATGTAAGAAGCTCCTAAGAATAAAGTTGTCAAAATTTCTAAACCCATAGCCTTTTCTTTTGATGAGCTTTAATTTGTTATTAATTCCTTCCACAACTCCTTGAGTAGTCCTCCGATCAAAATACGCAATAATTTCTCCAATCCACCTAATAATTGTCCCACAGCTTTTGGGGGAAACGGAAATTGCATCTTTTAACCAATCACTTAAACTAAATAATCCTTCTACCCAATCTTTTGGGGCTTCAAAAATTTGTCTAAACTCTTCTTTCATTTGATGCATTTTTTGTAATGTAGGAGCAACTTTTTTAAGTGATTCTAACTGCTCTTTTTCGAGGTCAGTGAGATCCTCTTCATTTTTTAGTAAGACATATTTACTTTTTTTTATTCCGGAGAGTAGTCGATCTTTTTCCGAGTTATTTTTTAAGGCAACGGCTGCTTTCTTAATCTTTTTTCTAGCTCCATCTAATTCTTCATTTACTTGCTTCATAACATGAAATCTATCGGCCACAGCTTCTGCTTGTGGCATTAAAGCTTCTGAGACATTTTTATAAGGTTTCCACATATCTATACTGACTTCTACAATTTGGTCTAAAACCTCTTCTCCCCAGGCTTCTAGGTATTTTTGTATTTCCACTTGAGTTCGATTTTTGACCATTCCTACTATAATTTTTTTATCGATATCTACTAAAACTACACAATAATTTTTCTCTCCTTTTACTAGAGCAATTTCATCAATTCCTAGCCTTCTTAATCCTGATGGTTTTTGTCCGATCAATTCCTTTCCCCATTCTTTTAACATGGTTTCTATTTCTTGTTCGCTGACTCCATTCCTTTGAGCCACATTTTTAATATCGCTTTCTAATAATTCTGACAAGATCTTTTTTTTCAACTTCTCTGTATAGGTTCGAGTTTTTTTAACAAATTCTAAGTCTTCACTAAATTTTTTTGGGCAACCTTCACACCTCATCTGACGGCGATTAACTTGTAAATATACTTTTTGCTCTCCAAACGGCAAATCCCTCACTACATAATAATGATTTTGATGGAGTTTATCAGTTTTCTTCCCACAGTCGGGACAAATGGCTTTTTTGTTGTTATTATCTAAGTAAATCGTGATTCCCCGAAGTGTTGAACGCTTATTGATAGGATTCTGAAAATAGACATACGAATCCTATAAAATGCTGATTTCAGCAAGTGAAAACAAGTTCCTTAAACCAGTGAATATAGCTAATTTTCTCACACATAAAAGCCTGTAAATATCGTAATTTGTCTAAGAGTTTATTTCCAATTTTATCAGGAACTTCAACTAACTGAAGCAACAAATAACAAATCAAACAGGCATAGATTGGGATCTTGATTCCATTAGTATTTTTAGTAATTGTACGAGCCAATTTTAAATGCATTTTTAAGAATTTCCACAGCAATTCAATCTGCCATCGTCTGCGATAAATTTCTCCAATTTCGACCTTAGTGTATGCTAATTCTCCTGATTCAGGTAAATTAGTGACAAACCTAAATTCAGTTCGTGTTTCTAAATCTGAAAAAGTCACTAATCTTACTTGAACTTTTCGTTTGTCACTCCACACTTCATAAGTTCCATCCTCCTTCATGTTGATAGTAGAATTATTCTTAATTCGTAGTACAAAATATTGATTTTCTTGTTTCATTAATTCTTGAACGCGTTCAGAGCTAGAAAAACCTCTATCCATTACAGCGACTCCATTTTGAGGTGTGGCTGCTATAGTTTCATCTCCATGCTCACGGCGTCATGACCTTGGCCAAAATGAATGTGTACTCCATCAATTATTCCCCGTTCATTGTCCGTTCCAGCAAATAATTTTACTTGATGGTATTCCTGTTGCCAGAGTAATTTACTTGTCAAGGTAACTATCGTTGAATCTAAAGGGAATAAGCTGAGACAATTTTTGTTAATTAATTGACGTTTTATATCGGCTTGTAATCTTTCAAAGATTTTTACAAAAACATCAATATCTCTATGCTTACTAGCCTTGGAAAAAGTTGATATATCTAGGGAAATATCTCGACTGTTTAAACGGCAAAATAGGGAACGCATAGTATCCAGACTTTGGTCAAAACTAAACCCTAGCCAGCAGGAGACAAATGTGAAGCTATCTAAAACTGGATAATCATCTTTGGGTAAATGGGCGAGATACCGTTTGACAATTTTGGGGAAGTTAGAAAATAGCATTTCAGTTGATTATTAATAATTTATAACTCTGCAATTATACATTGTTGGGCAAATTTTAGCAATCTTTTCCTATCATTCAACACTTCTGCGTGATTCCTATATTTTCAATAATCTGATAACTTTTGACGGTCACTCCCTCAATATTAAGGAGTTTCGTCATTAGATGAAGTTGAGGATTGGAAGCCATAGGTATAATTTTTATCTTAATTTCTCTAAAATCTAACTTTATTAGACTACAAAAAGCCCTGTAAGTCAATATATAACTGCTTTACGAGCGCCTAATGTTTATATTTTATAGTTAATTTTTATAAAAATTATTAACTTTTTTACATACTAGGTTCGGTAGAGCCTTAATACATTACTTGAAATTTGACGATATTCCCATTCCTGGGGCATTCATATCTTGATTCAGCAACGCCGTTTTGACATCACTGTTAGTGGTTGGCAGTATGGCTAATTGAGAATGGTGCAAGATCTCAGTTATATCCGACAATCCATCAATTTATTTATTTTTCAGTCCTTACTTGCTTGTTCAATTAGTGGATGTTCCACCTGTAATCGGTGATAAGCTGCTAAATAAATTACGCTATTTACAGGCTTTTATGGGTAAAAAAATTAGCTGTGTTCACTGTTTAAGAAACTTAATTTTAATTGCTAAAGTTAGCGATTTACAGGATTAGTGTATCTATTTTTCTGTTCCTATTAATGGTTATTCAACTCTTCTGGTAAAAATGCAAGATTAATTTTTTTTTAAAGCTTTAATCTTGCATTTTTACTTTCACTATCTTTTATTCCTCGATCGGCTTAGGCTTCTTAACCGGCTTAGGAAGAGGTTCCTTCGGGACAGGCGGTGGTGCGGCTGCTGATTTGATGGTAGGACGCCCTACAGGAAAACCGTCACCGCTTGGCCTAGGAGTAAACGGACGCTTCCCTCCTCCTTTGAAGCCACCGGGCGGCTTGCTGCCAGGGGGGAATTTCCGCTTTTTAATCGGCAGGGCACCAATATTATTAGCCTGCTCAATCATCAGACTGTCAGCTTTCAATTTGACGTGGAAATCCCAAAAAAACCCGATCGCCTTTGTTCCTAAATCTCCCTTAAGTTTCAGTTTAAAAAACTTCATCTTGTCGTCATTCTTGCGGGGAGCTTGCTTGATTTTGACGATAACATACTTTTCTTGGTCTTGGGATTGATAAATCACCTCACCTCTAATCGAAAAATAGCCATCTTCAACATCAGGTTCCGAGGGAGGCAAAGATGTGGTCGATGCTTCGCCGCTAGCCTCAATCTCCGCTGCTTCCTGATTTTCCTCATCAGAGGACGGTTCGAGAGGTTTCTTGAGCGTTTCCGGCTCCCAAACCCCCATAATCTGGGCGTGCAAGTTGCCGTCTTCTTGCCTGGTGCGGGGATAGACCACCCACAGGTGTTCTTGTTCCAGATCCAGGTGATTTTTGACTAAACTCATGACTCTACCCAGCAAAACTGCGTCGATGGCAGTTCCGTCGGCAGCTATCAGCATACCCCGGGTGAATTGCTCTTCTGATGGCGTGTAGCGGCCCCGCACCAAACCAACAGCTCGGTACTGTCTGGGTTCGCTAGGGGGGGGAATGGGATGTTGGCGCATGACGGAGGGTATGTCCTCAGCGGCCTGACTTTCGTTAGCTGCAGGCTCGGCGTTTGCCGGCGGTGCGACTGCTAGGGCTGGAGTATCGCTGACAGGTGTCGAAGACGCTGCAGGAGCCGGGTGTGCAGGAGCATTGCTGGGCTGGTCTTGTGGCTTTGTTTTGTCCTTTTCGAGGACAGAACTGTAGCGTGGTCGTTGCAGCCTATCCTTGGACGCTGGGGCGTCTGTTGGCGTTGCCGGTTGATTTTGGTCAACAGGTGCAGCCAACGCCGAAGGCACCGAACTTTCGTCTGGTGTCTCAGGAATGGAATCTGTATCATTAGGCGGATTGACGGCCAGTTCGCTGGGCTGAGCCTTGCGATTTGAAGTAGATTTGGACGATTTGGAAGACCGGTTGGGAGAGGGGTTCATAAAAACTCCTTGCAGCGGAGACACATCCCTTAAGGGAAATTAGGAATAAACTGAAGAAACTGCTTTAAAAACTACTAGCACCTGACTTGGGGCTTGCGCCCGGAGGTCTGGTTGTGACCCGTCAACGCCAACTTTCAACGCTACGAGTGCAGATCGGTTCGCTGGCTGTTACAATCCTTGCGAGCAAGGACTTTGGCAGTTGCTGACCGATCGATCGCCGATCGCGCTGAGCTGGAGTTGCTGGCTAATAGCATTTAGGATATTCAGCTTGCCTATTTTACTTAATCCAATTACCTAACGGCCTGATCCGCCATATTTTCGGTAATTTTTAGCTTGACCAGACTAAATTGGACAGACACCGCAGTCCTTGGGGCTGCGGGTCTGAGTGTCCAAAATTGTTTAGCTAGCATGGAGTTGTGGGTCTGTTACCATATTAGCTGCAAGTAAAAGGCTGCTTTGTCCGTTGGGACTTTGAAGTTAAGAACTTTTATGGTTGCATGGATCTAGTTAAATGGCAGACGCCCCTGGGCGATGCGTTAATTCTTAGAAAATAGTAGATTTAAGTTGGGATAGTTGAATTATGGAAAAAGCAAACAAGCGTCGTGGGTTGATTACTGTCGTGGTGGTGCTGTCGCTCATCGCTTTTTTGGGATTTTCCCTTGTGCCAATTTTAAACAGTATTCTCCAGGCCAGCCAAGCGCAAAGTCGGTCAACTCCAACGCCTACTCAAACGGCGCAGTCTGGGGAGAAGCAATCAGAGTTGCTGCAAGCTCAGGCTAGGGGATACGAATTGGTTTTGCAGCGAGAACCTGACAACGTAACGGCTTTGCGGGGATTGTTGCAGGTGCGACTGGAGTTAATCAGCCAAGGAGTGGGCGATATTAAGGATGCGATCGCTCCTTTGGAAAAGTTGGCTTCGCTGAATCCTGAGACTACTGAATACGGGATTTTGCTGGCTCAGGCTAAGGAACGCACAGGCGATCGCGAAGGGGCTGCTCAGGCTTACAGGTCAATTTTAGCGTCTAAGCCTGGGGAAATTAAGGCTTTGCAGGGGTTGGTGAATTTGCTGTTGGTGCAGCAGCGGCCCGAAGCTGCGATCGGACTGCTGCAAGATACGCTAAAAGCTGCTCCGGCGCAGAATCTGGCGAAACCGGAAAGTGTGGATGTAACTTCAGTGCAGTTGATTTTGGGACAGGTTTATGCTGTGCAGAAGCGTTACGAGGAGGCGATCGCAATTTACGACGAATCTGCTAAGGCTAATCCCAAAGATTTTCGCCCGACTTTAGGAAAGGCGATCGTGCTGAAGGAACAGGGTAAAACAGATGAATCAAAAACGCTGTTCGATCGAGCTACTGAGTTAGCTCCTCCTAACTATAAAGACCAAATTAATCAGTTAGCTAGTGGTACTCCTTCGCCTTCTCCGGCGGCTACGACGACTCCCGAACCGGCTGCTTCTCCTAGTCCTGAAGGTGCGCTACCGAAACCTTAAGGAAAGTTTTAAGTAAAATAGTTTTGAGTGGTCAGTGAAAGAGTTTGAAGTTAAAAACTTAATCGTTTAAAATCAAAACTATTCGCTTTCTTCTTCATTACGCAGGACTTAGGAAAAGAAACCCGGTTTCTACGAGAAATCTTGGTTGAACGACGACAGATACAGGTCGAAACCGGGTTTCTAAGTCCTCGCGCCCAGCGTCCTGTTACCGAGTACCAATTACTAATTACCAATTAGGTAAGACCTCGGAGGGAATTATGACCCAAAGCGTTGACCGCGTTGTTCTACCTCCTGCTTTTGGCGACCACACTCAATTACCCGATTCCGACGGTACTTTTGTAAAAATTTTTCAGGAGCATCCGCAAAGTTTAATTTTAACTGATTCGATCGGGCAAATTTTGCAACAGCGGCATCCTGACGGACAATATGCGATCGGTCAAGACTGCGGCATTTACTGGCGAGAAACCGAGCCACCGGAAAAAGGTGCAGAAGCTCCTGATTGGTTTTATGTTCCCAATGTACCTCCTAATTTAGACGGTAAAATTCGGCGTTCCTACGTGCTGTGGCGGGAACACATAGCACCATTAATTGCTTTGGAATTTGCGAGCGGGAACGGTGATGAAGAGTGCGATCGTACTCCTTTATCTCGCACCGATGAAGGGCTAGTCACTAAACCTGGAAAGTTTTGGGTTTACGAGCGGGTGATGCGAATTCCCTATTACGGCATCTATCAAGTTAATAATGGCAGATTAGAAGTTTATCGGTTGATTGACGGGTATTATCAACTGTTAGAACTGAATCAGCGCGGTCATTTTCCCATTGCACCTTTAGGCGTAGAATTGGGACTTTGGCAAGGCAGTTATCAAAATCAAACCATGCTTTGGCTGCGTTGGTGGGACGAGGAAGGTAATTTGCTGTTGATTGGCGATGAAAGAACTCAATTAGAGAGATTGCGAGGGGAACAACAGCGGGAAAGAGCTGAGAGTGCAGAACAGGCACGACAAGCTGAATTTCAGGCAAGAAGGGATGCAATTCCCCGGTTGTTAGGAATGGGTTTGAGTGCCGAACAGGTGGCGGAGGCGTTAAGTTTATCTGTGGAGGAAGTGACGGAGAATGCTTGAGAGTGAGATAGTGAGAAAGAATTGAGGAAAAGGGCGATCGGTCTTAATAGACTTCATCATGAGAACCCATTTTGAGCAATAAAATAGCTTCCTCCTCATCTTCTGGATCGGTCACAAACTCAAATAAAATCCGATAATCATAATCTATTGAACACGACCAGATACCCGATAAATCTCCTGTCAGTTTGTGAGTTCGCAAGCTGGGGTTAAAGCAGTCTTCAGACAAAAGTTCAAGCGTAGCTTCAATTAAAAGGCGAAGCTGAGGATTTTTACGAACTAACTTTTTGAAAGTACGAAGAGATTTGGGAGTCCAACCAATTTTCATCAATCATCTAACTCCGCCATAAAATCGGCTACCGAACCAAATTTAACATTGCCCTCAGCATACTCTTGACGAACTTCTGCAACTTCCTTGAGTAATTCATTTCGTCGCTGTTGTCGCAGACGATTCTGAAGAATATCTAGAAGCATGGCTTGATCTTCTAATGATAAAACTTCTACAGCTTCAAGAGCTTGCTGGAATTGAGATGTCTGTGTGGTTTTACTCATATATTATTTTGAACTGTAAGCTGAATTTCAGGCAAAAAGGGATGCAATTCCCCGATTGGTGGGAATAGGTTTGAGTGCCGAACAAGTGGCGCAGGCGTTAAGTTTATCCGTGGAGGAAGTTACCCAGAATTATCACGGCTGAGATAATTTTATCCGGATAAAGTTAACTTCAAATTCTAGAAAATTCTCAAATGTCAACTGTCTGCTTCTTAGCTTTTGGAAGAAGTAATAGCAAGTGCCACATCCTCGCGAGTTGCTCCCAGCGCTAGCATTGTCCTTACCATCAAATCAAGAGAAACAGACGGATCGCCAGCTTCTATTTTAGCTACCGTGACTGACTAGATTTAATTTTATTAGCCCAAGTTTCTTGAGAAAGATTTTGACTAACGCGAAGCTGCTTCAAGCGTTTAATTAGAGACAGCTTCATCTCAATAAAAGCAATTTCTTCGGCTGAAAGTTCTAGAAAGTCTGCGGCATCTTTCACCCGCCAACCTGCTGCTTCTAAACGTTGACGTTTAATGGCATCCATTGTAAATATTACCTCTTTTAATTATATGAGTTGCACCGACCAAGGATGGTGAATGGTGAATTGTCTCTGAATTTGTAAGGTGGGCAATGCCCACCTAGCCCTGTCAAGGTGACTGCCGAGCCTGGTCTAACAGCCCTGTCAAGGTGCGATCAACTGATTTCCGTCATTCTAGGCGGTGGCGATCGGCAATAAACCTAGTTTATTGGTAATCACCTGTTAAAAGAATCAGATTTAACGATCGCCCCCTACGCAATTTCAAGCGTTTGAGGGATTTATTCACTACCTTAACAGGGCTGGCATTGCCCACCCTACAAATTAATACTTCCTCTCCTGCGGCTCAAACATCGTAATCGCCACCGGCATATAAGCCAAATCAATCCCCGCAGGCGAATAATACGCCATTGTATGCTTCAAGAAATTGCCATCATCGCGCTCAGTAAAATCTTCCCGCGAATGAGCTCCCCGACTTTCCTGCCGGTTCAAAGCAGAAGTTAAAATCATTTTTCCGACAATTATCAAACTCCGCAACTCCAAAGCTTCCACAATTTCCGTATTCCACAACTTGCCTTTATCGTCTAAGTAAACCTCCTCATATTGTCGCTCTAAACCCTCCAATTTCTTTAAACCTTCCTGCATCAAGTCGGCGCTACGAAATACGCCACAATACTCAGTCATAGTATCTTGATACTGCTGCCGGATTTGATTGATGCGGTATTTTCCCGGACGTTCTAAAAGTGCCTGAATTTGCTCTTTTGCTTCCGTAATATAACGCTGTTCGTCTACGGCAGGCAACTTGCGATTTTGTACGAATTGTGCTATGGTTGCGCCAGTAACTTTGCCGTAAACGACGCATTCTAAAAGTGAATTGCTGCCCAAACGGTTGGCGCCGTGAACAGACACGCAAGCTGCTTCCCCGGCTGCAAAGAAACCGTCTACCAAACTGTCAGGACTGCTGCGAACTTGCCCGCTAACATTAGTAGGAATTCCCCCCATTGAATAGTGAACGGTAGGGCGCACGGGCATCGGCTGATTTACGGCATCAATTCCTAACAAACGGTGGGCTTCTTCCCAAGCAAAAGGAATTTTGCTCATAATTTTTTCGCGTCCCATGTGCCGCAAATCGAGGTAGATAAAGGGGCCGCCGGCACTACCATCAACATTAATTCCTCGGCCGGCGCGAATTTCTATGGAAATTGACCGCGAAGTGATATCTCTGGGCGCTAATTCCATCCGCGACGGGGCATAATTGGCCATAAATCGATCGCCCTCTGAATTAATCAAATAAGCACCTTCGCCCCGCACAGCCTCCGAAATCAACACTCCCACGGGATACAAACCCGTCGGGTGAAACTGCACAAACTCCATATCTTCCAGCGGCAATCCCGCTAAAGCCGTCATCGCCAAACCGTCTCCCGTCGAGGCGTAATCGTTCGACGTGGTATTGTAAACTCGGCCGTAACCCCCCGTAGCAAACATCACCGCTTTAGCACGGACAACCTCAATTTGACCGTCTAGTAGGCGGTACATAACTACCCCCTTGGCTTGGCCTTCTTCCAAAATCAGGCGCGTGACATACCACTCCTGATAGATGTGAACTCCGCAGCGGCGGAGATTATTGACTAATTCGTGGAGGATGGCGTGACCGGTTTTGTCGGCGGCGTAGCAGGTGCGGCGATGGGAATGTCCGCCAAAAGCGCGCTGGGCAATTCTGCCGTCTGGGAGGCGGGAGAAGAGGACTCCCATGTGTTCTAAATCTATAACTACACCGGGGGCTTCGCGGGTGAGGATTTCTACCGCGTCTTGGTCGGCTAAATAGTCTGAACCTTTTACTGTGTCGAAGGCGTGGGCTTTCCAACTGTCTTCGGGATCGACATTTTGTAAGCTGGAGGCCATGCCACCTTGGGCTGCGACGGAGTGCGATCGAATCGGGTGAGTTTTGGCGACGACAGCTACCTTTAAACTCGGGTCAGTCCGAGCAATTTCTACTGCGGCGCGGCAACCTGCTAAACCGCCGCCTACAATGATTACGTCGTGTTCTAGCATTTTTTTGAATTTTTTTGAGTGTTCTGCTCAACTTATGGTGACGCAAAAAAAAACTTCCTACCAAAAGAGGGGGAAGTTTTTTAACTTTTGATTTGAATGGAAAATCAAAAGTTAAAATTTCAAATTGGACTAGCCGGCGCTTTCGGCAGGGTTCTGAAGCGACTGATTTCCCGTTGCAGAAGGTTGAGGTTCCGTACCGGGTTCTACAGCAAGCACTTCAATGTTATTTAGCAAAGTTGTAACGAAAGC
This sequence comes from Microcoleus sp. Pol10D4, assembly GCF_036701555.1. Taxonomy (NCBI): domain Bacteria; kingdom Bacillati; phylum Cyanobacteriota; class Cyanophyceae; order Oscillatoriales; family Microcoleaceae; genus Microcoleus; species Microcoleus sp. Pol10D4. The sequence goes on along the minus strand of NZ_JAUBRA010000022.1, from coordinate 37,791 downwards.
AAACAGCAAGAAGGGCAGAGACAGCACTAAAATCAAGCCGACGGTAGCCAAGGCGTAGATTTGGCGGGCGCTACTCCACAAGGCGAGTGCCGACGCTAGACTTAGGAAGATGACTATCAGCCAAACAATGATTTGACCGTAAATGTCGCCAAAGGTGAGCGTACATCTAAGGCGATAGTTTTGGATATTATTCATTTTGCTCCTGGCGAGATTGCTATTAAGACTTGTGCAAAAATACTTTGACAGTGCGTCAATCCCCACTGTAGATTTATCAGTTTAGCTACCCTAGCTTGGTTTGGGGGCTATTTTAAGCATTTTTACAGAAGTCGCAACAAGACTTTATAAATTGTTGCTTTCCCTCAATATAGCAACCGCCCGTGTTAGGACGCAAGGCGTAAGACATCTGCGATCGCAGGGGGTAAGTAATCAAACTCATCTAGCTGTTTACGAATTCGACTTTTGGGCGAATATCGGCATTGTTCCATCCAAGTTCAAATCAAATGAATCAACTTAACTTTTCTCTTTTGGCGACAGTTAGATCTCGATATCAGTTGCCACAACCTTCTTTAGTTTTTGTGCCATCTGGCATTGTGACATCACAGAGGTTATTTTTACTCATTTCCGCACCGCTGAGGTCTGCCCCCATTAAGTTAGCTCTACTCATGTTGATATCTACCAATCTGGCTGATTTTAAAATAGCATTTGTTAGGTTAGCATCAACCAGTTTGGACTTCACAAGATCGGCATTACTGAGGTTGGCATTACTTAAATTTGCTCCTTCCAGGTTGGTCATCCTTAGAGAAGCATTCGTTAGATCGGCTCCCGTTAATTGAGCCATTTCCAACTTAGCATAACTAACGTTAGCATTAGTTAAAATGGCATTATTTAAATTAGCTCTATATAAATTAGCATCGTTCAGCCTAGCGTTAGTTAAAATGGCATTATTCAAATTAGCTCTATATAAATTAGCGCGATTTAACGTAGCCTTGTTAAGATTGGCGTTTCTCAAGTTAGCACCGCTGAGATAGGAACGAGAAATATAGATTATGTTCCCCGCACGATAACTGTCAGGACTCAGATTTGCTTCGCTAAGGTTGGCATCTGCGAGATTTGCACCTATAAGCGATACTCCCTTGAGATCGGCTTTAGTCAAGTTAGCTTTTTTGAGGTTGGCATAAGTCAGTCTAGTTCGAGTTGTTTTATTACACTTTAAAATAGCTCCAGATAAGTTGGCATTTTCTAAGTTAGCGCCCGTCATATCGTTGCCTTTAAGATTGGTATCTGTCAAGTCAGCACCGCTCAGGTTAATTCCTTTCATGTTGACATCTCCTAAGTCAGCAGATCTGACATTAGCACCGCTAAGATTAGCATTGACAAGATTAGCTTTGTACAAATATACATTTTCTAAGTTAGCTCCTGCCAAATTAGCCCCCTCCAGACTCGCACCCCTTAATTGAGCGTTTGTTAAATCGCAACCTTTGCACTGTTTTGTTTCTAACAGTTGCTTGATGTGTTCCGGGTTGGCGGCATGAGCTGGATTTGTCAAAGTCAGGGAAGCCACAAGTAGAGAAGTAGCTACTGGCAACCAAGCTAGAAAGCTTCCTGTTTGGTCTTGTCCCTTTAGCCATAGGGCAATAATTTTTAAGCAATCGAGCTTGATTGCTGGAATGACTTTCTGGCGTAGATCGTAGCTGTAGGGTTTTGCCATGAGTGGTGCGATCGCTCTGCAACAAAAAAGATCGTTCTTAGTTTACACCACAATTGTCTGAGGAGTTGCTATACCAAAGAAGCTGGGTTTTTTCGATCGGTATTCAAGGAGCGAATGCAATTTTTATTGAAAAAACTCAGTGTCTGATTATCCCATGCGTCCTGAACTATAAAGCCCAGGTAGATGGGAAAGTCTACTTTTTGAGGGAACCCCGACTTGGTAAAGTAATGTTAAGCTGCACAAGAATGGAATCAACCTTTATAGCGTCGCACCTGTCTTTTCACCCATGTCTTCAGAGAGCAAATTGCTGATTTCGCGCTGTTTCCTGGCTGGTTTGGGAACGCAGATGTTTATGTACCGCGAAGACCGGATTCCGCAAGAGAGTCCGGTTCTGGTGGTGAGTAATCACCGCAGTTTCTTAGATCCTGTGCTGCTGACGGCGGCTTTGGGTCGATCGATCCGCTTTGCTTGTCATCATTACATGGGTCAAGTTCCGGTGATGAGAGAAATTGTCACGACTTTCGGGGCTTTCCCCTTGGAAGCACCGGAGCACCGACAGCAGCATTTTTTCTCTCAAGCGACAGCGCTGCTGCAAAGCGGGGAGATGGTGGGGGTGTTTCCAGAGGGTGCAGAACCGATGGTGAAGCTTACTGGACCCTATACTGTGGGGAAGTTTCAGCGGGGATTTGCTCATTTGGCGTTGCGGGCGCCGGTGCGGGATTTGGCGGTTTTGCCTGTGGCGATTAGTTCTTTTGAGGAACACTCGGTACGATCGGGTGTACCGCTCAAGTTGTTGAGTTTGTTCGATCCTTCGGAACCGCTGTTCGATCGATCGGGGTGGCATCCTGTGATAATTTATCAACGAGTTAATGTTTTAATCGGTCGGCCTTACTGGATTACGGTCGATCGACAGCAGCAATATCGAGGCAAAAAAGCCAAAGCTGTTGTTGCTGAACTCACGAACCACTGTCAGGGAGAAATTGCAGAATTACTCCAACGACGTTGTTTGTAACTTTGTTGGCTGTTGACTGTTGACTATTGGCTGGTGTCAGATTTCCCATTTAAAATCTAAAATCTAAAATCGATTGACTTGAATCATGGCAAATGCTAACAACAAGATTCGTTTCCTAACCCCCAAACCGCCGAAACCCGATCGCCCTTTATTTGTATTTCTGCCCGGTATGGATGGCAGCGGTTTGCTGCTGCGGTCGCAAATTTCTAAATTAGCAAATCATTTCGATATTCGCTGCTTAACTGTACCGGCTGACGACATGGCTAGTTGGGACGTACTGGTTAGCGAAACAATTGCCTTAATAGAAGCAGAAAAGCAAGCCGGAAAGCCGAAGCGGCCGGTTTATCTGTGCGGCGAGTCATTTGGGGGCTGTTTAGCGATGAAAACTGTTTTAGAAGCTCCTCAATTGTGCGATAGATTAATTTTAGTCAATCCAGCTTCTTCGTTTCGACAGCAGCCTTGGGTACAGTGGGGATCGTACCTGACTCAGTGGCTGCCGGCTAACCTTTATCCGCTGTCAGTAATCGGTTTATTGCCGATATTAGCATCATTAGGAAAGATTGGGCGCGACGAGCGGCGAGCTTTGCTAGAAGCGATGCAAGCAGTACCGCAAAATACGTCTGTGTGGAGATTGGCGTTAGTGCGATCGTTTAATGTTGACGAAAATCAGTTGCGTGGCATCAAGCAGCCGACGCTAGTAATTGCTAGCGGTGCCGATCGGCTTCTGCCTTCCCTAGTAGAAGCGAAGCTTTTAGTCAAGGTAATTCCCAAAGCTGAAATGGTGTTGCTGGCTAACAGCGGTCATGCTTGTTTGTTAGAAACCGATGTTAACCTTTACGGGATTATACAAGCTCGCAATTTTTTGACAAAATCCGAAGAAAATTTGTCATTAGTCAGCAGTCAATAGTCATTGGGCATTGGGAATTGGGTATTGGGCATCTCCGAAAAACCATCTTATTGGCATCAGCAATTACCCATTATATTATGTCCGGTCAATCGATTACGGCTACAGTGCGAGCTTCTAGCTCGCGAGCGAGACGCTCGCACTGGACAATAATTATCAGGATTACCCGGACATGATGTTATCAATTACCAATGCCCAATTCCCGATTCGCAATTCCCAATTCCCAATTCCCAATTCCCAATTAACTAATTAAGATTTAGCCATTTTTGAGCGTTAAGCCGCTGGACGACGCCAAACACCATGAGGTCTAGTGTTACCTTGCGCTCATCTATCAAAAAAGGCTCTAAAGTGCTTGTTTTGGTATTATTTTCAGCGCAGGAAAACGCCCGTTGACTTTGAATATTTTCTTGAGGAAAATATAGGTTAAATTGGCGCTGACCTTCTTGGAATTTCCCAATTACCTGCCAGCAATCCCCGGCGGAACTCATGCCCGCCACTGGGAGTTTTTGCTTTGCCAAACTCACCTCTAAATCCTTAACGCCCTGCTTAGTCAAAGCAGTTTGCAAGGCCGGTAAATAATCTTGTTGAATAAATTCCGCAAAGGGCTTGTCTTCAACAGCAGGTGCTTTTTCCTTTTTAGCTTTAGCTGGGGGCTTGTCGCCTTCGGCCTTGGCGGCGGGCTTTTTAGCAGCCGGCTCAGGCTTGTCAGTGCTGGGAAGGTCGGTTGTCTCGGCTGTGTCGGAACTCGGGGCGTGATCGATCGACGCACTGGGAGTTTCCGATTCGCCAGCAGTAGGATTTTTCGGTTCTTCTGACATTAAGGCTTCCTGTTAAAAATGATCCGGTAAGGAGTTGGGAGTTGAGCAAGCGGGCGATCGACTTTCTTGATGGCGCACACTTTTTATCGAAAACCAACAGAGAGAGAATTGCTAGTCAAAAAAATTTGAACTCAAAACACTCTCAGAGGGCGATCGCCGGCAAACATCACAACTCCTTTGGTTATTCTAAATCTCAGCGACAGCTCGTTCAATCAAACGGCGGGCGAGAGTTTGAACACCGGTGTGTTCGTAGTAGTTGGTAGTCATGTCGAGGAATGCGCCCACGTAGTCTACCTTGTCAGCAGAAATTTCTACAAAATTCTGCAAGTGGCCGAGTACGTTTTGGGGAGTCAAACCCCGATCGCCCACAAAAGAGCTCATCCAGCCGGAAACCGAGTTAAAGCTTTCGCCGATAAAGCCGAGTTGGCCTGCGGGAGAGCCCCCAGGAATCATGCCACCGATCGACTTAAAGGCCGAATTATCTTGCAAATCACTAGGAGAGAGCTTTTGAATCCAAGACTGAGTTGCCATGATAAAGTCTGGGCCCAAAGGAATCAAACCATCAAAGCAAACCAAAGCAGCCATCCGCATCAGGGATTCGCCGCCGTAGTCGCCCAAGGATGCGGCAAAATCGCCGATGCTGTCGCCGGGAATGCCGTTGATTTGGCAAAAAGCGAGCAACTCAGTGACTAACTTCAGAGAAAGGTCGATCGTTTGAGCTTTTTCAGCCTTGGGAGTGATATTGCCAAGGAACGACAAAAACGAGACATTTTCCGCAACCTTATTAGCGAGGGCGGCAGTGCCCAAAGCCTTGTCGGCGTTGTCAATAGTTTGGTAGAGCCAGAGAGCGCGCTGGTAGCCCTCAGATTTATCGTTGTAGAGGTAGATCGCACGCTCGCCAATTTGCTGGATCAGTTCTTCGTCTGTTTCCCCAGTAACGGTGCGAATGGTATTTTCAAAGCCAACTAAATTGTTCCACTCGCCGGGAACCACAAAGTCAAGCGCTCGCAGCGCTTTGACAGTCATGTTGTCTTGAGGCAGTTGATCGACTAATTCAAAGACTGTTTTGCTCACAAAAAACTCCTTATGCTGAAACGAAAATCAAAGGTATTACTTTTGGCAGATTGCAAAACTTCACAGCCTCATTGTGGCAGACTTAGTTCTGATACCGCCAGACTTGAGTCGGGCGCGGAGTTGGACAAAAGACATTGCTACTTGAGGCGGGCGAGGCCGCCCAGGTTAAATTTTGACAGCCAAGCTTCCCTATCGCTGGCGGTAAAAGAGGGATTGCGGGATTGAACTTTCACCTGATAGCGATTTGCTACTAAAACAGCGGTGATATTAGCACCCTGATTAACGGCGGGATAGCCGGCAATTTGCTTGGTACTTTGCTTAAATTTTGTAGCTGCGCTGGGGTTGCCGGCGATGTCGTTAATCGAGAGCACCGCGACATTTTTACCGTCTTTGTTCAACTTAGCTTCAGCAAAACCGGATTTTTCTTGAGCAAAAACGCGATCGAATCCAGCCCCAGAAGATGGGAAGTATTTATTTAACTTACCGCCTGCAACTGCCTTATTGGGAAGGTTTTGATTACTAGCACTTGATTTATCAGCAGTTGTCTGCTGTGCTTTACCAGGTTTTTGGGTGCTTTCCTCCTGGGCTTTGTCCCAGCGTGATGGGGCTTGGGTTTGGCCGCAGGCGGTCACCAGCAGCAGTACCGATATCAGGAATGGAGCTAAGATGCGGCGTGCGGGGAAAAATTGCATCGCTGTCTCCTCATTAGTAGGTTTCCATAACAATTGTGGCTTAGAATTTGGCAATTTGTGTGTTCTAAGCGGATGATTTGTCTTCTTTGCAAAAAAATCCTCTGCCTGCAGGCAGAGGATTTTTTTGCAATTACGAGTTTTGAAGGAAGAAAACTGAAAGATTGCTCCACAGATAAATTCTGGGGATGGGGGTAAAGAAACTAAGTTTTCTGATAGCCAGCAATCTCAAAACAATTTTTGCTGATTTTCCCTAGATAAATCTAGAAATGTCAGAGCAATTATTGATCAATTGTCTTACTTCGGCTTTGCAACTTAGGTCTTACTTTCGGGGTAAGGATCAGGCGTCGCTTTCAATGTAGATAAACAACAAACCCATTACCACCACCGGCATCACCCAGGTAATTAGGGGAATCAAAATCCAAGGCAAGAAAGAGGCAGCGTAGGAACCTGTCATATCAAATTCTCCAAACTAAAGTTAGTGTGTTCCAACAGGGATATTTGGGAGTCGAGTCTAATTGTTGACTAAACCCCGGAAAATGGCATCAACGCCGTTAAAGTTTTCGAGTAAGAAGTAGGCAACAAAGACACCACCCATTCCACCAATGAAGAAACCCCCGGTAAGCTGGCTCCACCCCTCAGCATTTCTGAGGGCATCAGGGGTCATGGGATTAGCGCTAGGGTAGCTGGTGTTGTCTTGTTTGAAAGAGACTAAACCGTAAGCAGACATACCTAGTGTGCCCAGCAGAACTAAGACGAGGGCTGTATATAATCCCCCGAGATTAGCTGCTTCTGGATAATCCCGCAGGGGTCCGAAGACGATTTCGGGGCCGACGAGGAAATAACCGTGTGCCAAACCGATTTCTAGGCCTCGAATTAGGGGCGAGAGTCCTTTGCGGTAGGCGGGCAAGTTCCCAATAAATGCTTTTGTGAAATCAGAAGCACTGATGGGAGTTGCTAGATGACCCGTGAACGGGTCGCCGTTAAAGGGTTTAATAAGCTCTGCATCTCTGGGATCGGCCATATTCTGTTTGTCCTCGCTGTGCGTAAAATTTGAGGCGTTCAAGTCATATTTTACGCAGGGACGTGTTTCCTATTTACATAATTAACGACGAGCTTTAGAAAAGTTCACTATTCTTTAGTTTTTGGAAGAATTTTTCTTTTGCCTCTTATACCAGAAAGCGAGTCGATCGGGCGACACTCCCAGGAAATAAGCGATGATTACTATTTGATTAATGGCGGTGGTTTTGATGACCCCAAGCTGCTGCCACCGACGCGCGGATGTCAGCACAGGGTGGGGTACTATTTCAATCCGGCCTTGTTTTTTCAATCGGCGCACGAATTCAAAGTCTTCCATCAGCGGCAAGTAGGGAAAACCGCCGATTTTGTCAAAGGTAACTGCGTGGAGGAAAATAGCTTGGTCGCCGTAGGGCGTTTGCAAAAAGTTCGATCGCCAGTTTACCCCTGTTTCTACCAGCCGCAGGCTGAGACTGGGGGCGTCAATTTTGAGTTGAAAGGCCCCCGCTACAGCAGACGGGTTAGCTAGTACCCGACGCGCGCCAGAGTCGTACCCGCGAGGCAACAGAGTGTCGGCGTGGAGAAACAGCAGGATATCTCCAGTAGCTGCGGCGGCACCTGCATTCATTTGGGTGGCGCGGCCTGGGGCGGTGGAGATAACTCGGACACCCAAAGATTTTGCTATATCTGCAGTACCGTCGCTGCTGCCACCGTCGGCGACAATTATTTCGACATTTTTTGCCTCAAGGGCGGTGGAGATGACTGGGGCAATTGTAGATGCTTCATTTAAAACTGGAATGATAATGGAAATTTTGAGATTGGGATTTTCTGGCGACATACAGAATTAAGCACCCCGTGAGAGAGAGGGGTTTTGTACCAAGCTTATCTGTTATCTGGCCAATTTCTTACGCCGCGATCGCCCCTACATTGGGCCTTGACGTGGGAGGGCGAGTTTTCTACAAAACAAAACTGTTAATTGCTAATTTTTTACGCCGGGCCCGCGCCTACATTGGGCTTTCATCTGGAAGGGCGAGTTTCGTACAAAGCAGAGTTGTTAGTTGCTCATTGATGAGCTAATTTATGGCTTTTTCTCGCGCCTGGGACTATTGTCCCAAGCGCTGTCTAACTCGTACTGATATTCAGCATTTGGTTAGACAAATACACTTACTATATTATGACGTTATGGTTTCACAATCAAGTAGTTTATTATAATTAGTTATGATAATTTATAATATTTTATGCCCATTCAATATAGTTTAGTTATTTCAATAGATTAATATCTAAACCGAGCAAGTCCTCTGGTAAATCGATATCTGCAAGTGTGGGAAGATAAGCAATATTGAGGTCTAGTTTTTTGGCGATCGCCCGCGTACAAGCAAATACTTCACTGGTTCCCCAGTGAATGCCACTGAACAATTCCGGTATCGAACGCCGCAGCCCGATCAGATAATAACCTCCGTCTTTTGCGGGGCCCAAGACTAAATCGTGCTGGCTCAGTTCCTCAAAAGCTTGTGCCATGATTTCTGCTTTCAAATCCGGACAATCAGTGCCGATAATTGCTGTTTTCTCAACCCCTGAATTAAAAGAGTTTTGAAAAGCTGCTGTCATTCTTGCGCCCAAATCGCCGTCTATTTGATCTTGAAAATTAATATCAGTTCCCAACCACTCTTGCATCAGTTGTTGGCTGCCGCCGGTTCGGTGAATTTCTACCGATAATCGGCGGGATTTTTCGAGAGAGAGAGCACAGGCGATCGTCCGTTGAGCCATCAAACGGTGAAGGTTGGCAGCGCCTGTTTTTCCCAGCACCGGAATTAGTCTAGTTTTGGTTGTCCCCGGTTCGGGATAGCGGGTGAAAACAATCAGTTTTTCTGGCATCATTTATTGTTGATGAGTTTTAAAGGAATGAACCGCAGAGGAAGAGAAAGAGTTAACCTCTGCTTCACGAATTGCCGATCGATGTTGGTGGGTTAGGCCAGGACTGAATTTAATCGCCGCGCCCAACCCAGCATACAATGTGTTTACTGAAAAATAGCCAGCGGTTAGCTCATTTCTAGCATTCGTTGGATGGGCTGCAAAGCTGCTAGTTGAATGTCTAGGGGCATGGTAATTTCAGGAGTTTGATTTTTTAGGGAGAGATACAATTTTTCCAAGGTATTTAATCTCATGTGCGGGCATTCGTTGCAAGCACAGTTATTATTAGTTGAAGGAGCGGGGATGAAGCGTTTGTGCGGAGTTTGCTTTTGCATTTGGTGAATGATTCCCGGTTCAGTCGCGACAATAAAAGCTTGGCTGGAACTAGCTTGAGAATATTTGAGCAAAGCGGTGGTGGAGCCGATGTAATTAGCATGGCGCAGCACGGGAGGTTCGCATTCTGGGTGGGCAATTATTTCGGCTTCTGGATTTTCGATTTTTAGTTGAACTATCTTTTTTTCTGAGAAGTTTTCGTGGACGATGCAGGCTCCTTGCCATATCTCCATGTTTCTGCCGGTTTGTTCCATGACGTAGCGGCCGAGATTACGGTCGGGCCCAAAAATTATCGGCTGATTTTCGGGAATTTGGTTGACAATTTTAACCGCGTTAGAACTGGTGCAAATTATATCGCTCATTGCCTTAATTGCGGCGGTACAATTAATGTAGGAAATTACTAAATGTCCTGGTCGATCGGCTTTGAAAGCTGCAAAGGCTTCGGGAGGGCAACTGTCGGCGAGGGAACACCCAGCATTTAAGTCTGGCAACAATACTAATTTGTCGGGATTGAGAATTTTTGCGGTTTCGGCCATGAAATGAACTCCGGCAAAAACTATGACATCGGCGCTGGTGTTGGCGGCTTTGCGGGCAAGTTCTAGGGAGTCGCCAATGAAGTCTGCGATGTCTTGAATCTCGGAGTCTTGGTAATAGTGGGCGAGAATGACGGCGTTCAACTCTTGTTTGAGGGCGTTAATGGCTGCAAACAAGTCGTTGGGCAGTCGGGTTTGAGTAAAGTTCGGAGCAGGTGCGGTGGTAAACACAGTTAGAATATTCCGGGGAAGGTGCGGGCTGGACTCAAGTGTATTTTGAATTATAGTTGAATTCACCAAAAACGGTGGGGAGTTGGGCCAGAGGTAGAAAATTTGCCATAGGTTAACCGACTGACTGGCAGTGGGAGCAAGATTTTGCGATCCAAGAGTGGACTCAGCTAAGTTTTTACCTGACTCTAATTAGACTGAAAGCTTTATCCAGCAAGATATTCACAGGTAAATGACTACCTTGAGCCACGAGTATTTTGAGTAGCCTCTATTGACATCCTTTATTTACATCGTTTACTGTAATCACTATACAATGTAAATAAGTTGGTTTTATACATCTATGTACTTTGAAGACGATCGCCAGTGGCAGGGAACTGCTGAGTTTCTGACAAAAGAACTAAAACGACGGATTGAGCAGCTTGGGCTATCTGTGGAACCACCAGCCTTACGAACTGTGCGATCGTGGAGAGCCAAGCAACTCCTGTCACAGCCGAAAGGTCAAGAATTTCGGTTTCGGCAGATTTTAGAAGGACTGGCAACAGCACTTTTGCTCAAGAAAGGCTGGACGCTGGCCGCGATCGCTCAAGTTTTACCCTCATTCCCCGACGCAACATTGGAGCAACAAATTCTTGCCGAGGCTGATCGTCAAGACCCAACCTGGTTGCCACAAATGCAAACAACGACATTGCCATTACCCACAGGACACGCCAGCACGATCGATTTCGCTGAAGATACTGTTATATTGCTGGCCCAGGGAATTCTGCGACAATACACAAGAATTCTCAATCGAGACATCGTTCGCCAAGACGATGATAGTATGCCATCGGAACTTTATCGGGCTATGTGCAAGTTGGGCAGGCTGTATATCGAATCCGGACAAAGCGATCGCGCGGCTTGCGTGCATACCGTTTTGGAACGTGCTAGATATCCCCTCAATAAGTGGGAATTAGATATTTTTTGTCACGCCGATTTTGACTCTGGTCAAGTAATTCTCATCGATCCCGACTTGCGAGTGCCAACCCCAGATTGTGCAGTAATTGCCAACAGTAAAGGTACTTTTGGCGAAGATAATATCATCGAACACCGCCTGTACGAACGGTTGCGCGAGGCAACTGAACGATTGGGGATTCGCCGCCAGCACAAAGCTTATACGGCTTTGCGATCGCTATTTGGCAGCCGATCGCTCATCGGAGAACACCAACTCTTAGACTATTTACGTGACAACGATTTAACGCCTTTACAGGGAATGATTGTTGACACCTTTTTTGATAGCGTGCCGGATGTCTGGTTAATTGACGGACACGCTCATCGCTGCGCGTATTGCGGTACGCTGATGCGCCCCTATCCCGATCGAGAACTTTTTTCCGATGGGCGATGTCCGATTCGCCAATGCCTCGGTCACAACTCCTCAAAAGCAAAAGTTTCGGAGAAATTAGACCCAAACCAAGACCGATTGCTGATTGCCAAACCCCAGATTTTAACCTATTGGACTGGGCCGGGAATCGACGAATTAGCAATTTTTAAGGCAGCCATAAAAAACGGACTAGATGCCGAACTTTACCCAGAATCAGACCTGTGCGATGTAGCAATTAACGGTCGCAATATCGGCATTGATGCTAAGTCATACACCAGTCCTGTCTCCCTTGCTTTGCGCCTCAACCGCACTGGCATCGGAGGGCTGATTCACTACCGCCGTCGCATTATTGCGGTTAGCGACCAATTAATTGAGGAGCGGCCAGATTACCTCTCTACTTTCCAGTCTGCGATCGATAAAAAAGGCGATCCTGCTACTCTTGAAATTCTGTCGGTTTCACAAGTCATACAGTTGTTAAAGAAAATCAAATATGAGAATTAAACCAGATTTCTGGACGGGAATAGATCGCATTTGCTGGCTGTGTGTCTTGATGGCAGAATTTATCGAGACTAATTCCCTAGAATATGCCCCTTTAACGATATCGGGAATGGCGAGTATCATCAATGCACCCGCGTTGGCAAAAGCCCGCCAAGCCATTTTCAATATGCGCCTGATGTCGCTGGCTTACGTAACAGAACAGTCAGTGAAACACGCAGTTGCTATTTATAACGATCGCCACTACCGCAACAAAACTCAAGGAACCTATAAAATTAACTTAGAAACACTTCACTTTCAACGCACAGACCCCCTAGAAGACCCTTTAATTGCCCAAGCACGTCAAATTCTGGGCCAGCCTTTGGCACACCAATTTTACAGCGCCACCTTTGCCGATCCCCGCCAGCCAATGGCCGTTGCTTTAGGTGAAGAAACAACAGCCGCGAGAGTGCCAATTGGGCCGATCGCAGCCCCACTTGCGCCGCGTCGCACTCATTCCCTCGATCGCGCCCCGAAAGCAAAAATCCGCATTCCCCTTGCGGAACTGTACGAGTTAGCAGTTGAGATGGATGAACGCGAAGCAAATCACCCTGAAAAAAGACGGGGGAGCTGGGTACAACGGTTTGAACATTTTGCACTTAAGGTGCCAGAAAGTGGTAAGGGTTTGCGGGAAGAAATAGTCATCGAATTAGAAGGCATCAAGCACTTAATTGGACTGCCTGGATCGGGCAAAACAACTTTGCTCGTATTAATAGCTGTGTGGTTGGGAAAACGCGGTTATAAAGCGATGTTTGTGTTTCCCTCTATTGAAGTTGCCAGACAGTACATGGCAGAACTGGCATTTCATGAAATTAAAGTGGGAATGCTAGTCGGTCAAAGCGATGGAACTCGTCGCCGACACGCTAACAATATTGCCGAGGCGATCGCAGCATCAGGCGGAAATGGCGGCTTTGGCTATAGTTTGGAACAGGCAGAAACTTTTGCCTTAAATTGCGTCTTGCCTGCTTTTTCAACTGCTGATACTTCGATGTGGGAATTTGGTAAAGCACCCTGCAATGAAATTTTACAAAGCGGTGGCAAAAAAGGGCAAATGAAAAAGTATCTTTGTCCGGTTTGGACGATGTGCGGCCGCCACAAAGCACCCCGCGATTTGCTAGATGCCGATATTTGGGTCGGCCACGTTCTCTCAATGGATACGGCAGTACCACCCCATGCCATTCGCGATCGCATTCGTTATTTTGAATTAATTGCCCGGACATTCGATGTCGTAGTTTTTGACGAAGCAGATATGGTGCAATCAAATCTGGATGCTTACGGTGCAGCAACTTTAAAACTTTCCGGGGCGAAAGAATCTATCCATTTAGTCATTCAAGAACAAATTCACAATCGTTTTGCTCGTGGCGAAAATTATCGATTGTTCGATCGAGATGTAGAACTTTATAGCCGCGACCTAGCAGAATTTGGCAATCACAACACATCGTTAATTACTGCCGTTCAAAATATGCCCTCATCGCCAGTCGGCAAACGCTACGAGAATCAGTTATTAACCGTTCTGAGAATTGTCAGCGATTTGTTGGATGGCTATGAGAAAACTTCTAAACGCGATCGCCTTGACGAAGAGGAAGTCAAACAGGGATTTAGCAAAAGTCGAGCCTTGAAAGAATTCTGGGAAACGGCTGCTTACCATGCTTTTTACGATCGCACTGGCATTGAACCGCACGATCGGCTCAACCTGGATCTGTGCGCTCAAAGGCTGGGAATAAACTGCGACAGCCTCAAACAGCAGTGGGAAACTCAGATTCGTTGTTTTCGCCGCTATTTAGCAGAGAATCTGATCGAACGGCGCGACAATATTGTCAAAGAAATTGCCAAATTGTTTTTGCCTTTGTGTTTTAATGATGGCACTGCATCAGGCGAAGCTCAGGATACAATTACCTTACTTGTTTGCGTCACTTTTGTAATTTTAGGCTATCAGCGGATCGTACCGCAAACTAGAACAATGGTAGCAGAAGGACTGATTCGGGAACCGATTGTCGAATCAACGGCAACAGCGGAACTGCGACAACTGATTCCTGAGAATATTTTAGGGTCTTTTTCTGGGGTAAAATACAGTTTCCAATCGGCACAAACTACTCGAATTCAAGCCCGAAATGTGGAACTGTCTTATATTATTTTTGTGGGCGCGCCTCGGATGTTAATGCACCGTTTTCATCAGTTATTTGAGGCAGATGGCGAACTGACAGGACCGGCAGTTTTAATGACTTCAGCTACCTCATTTCTCGAAGCAAGTCCTGCTTATCACATTAACTCTGGGCCGGATTATCTCCTGAAACCGCGCCAAACAGAACACGATCCCAAAAAGAGCATTTATCGCTTCAAATGGCTGCCAGATCGCGAAAGGGGCGATGAACCTCTCCGATATAGCGGTGCAGGCGACCTGCGCGATAGCAATTTAGAAAAAATGGTAGACTTGCTGGTACGCGGAGGAACCAAGAAATCTGAAATTTACAAATCCATCCTCAATTTTGATGTGCGAGATGGTATTTACCGCAAAGCTGCCTTAATTGTTAACAGCTACGAACAAGCTCGGAACATTAAGAAGTTTATCAACGATTACCATCCAGAAATCGGCAAACGAACCAAAGCAGTTGTTAATTTTCTCAAACCTGGAGAGCAACCCACAGATTTCGTTACCACGGCTCAGTGCGAGGCTTTAGGAGATGATGAAACTTGCGATATTATCATTTTTCCGATGTTGGCGATCGGTAGAGGCGTGAATATTGTTTTTACCAAAGGAGATAGGCAACTCGATGCAGCGATTGGCACAATTTATTTCCTCACCCGTCCCCACCCCACCACTGACGATACGCAACTTTTGTACAGCCTCGCCGGCAAAGCTACCCAAGAATTTGACAGTCGAGTTTTTACTGAAATAGAAGGCTTGCCTGCAATTTCTAATGCTTGGAAACAGTCGAGAAAACAACTATGGAAAACGGCGAATCGACTGTTGCGCGAACCTCTAATGGCTAGCCGCTTGGGTGAAGATTTATTCAAACCGTTTACGGCAAATCAGATGGTGGGAATTTTGCAAACGATCGGGCGCGGGATGCGAAATGGGTGTCCGGTACAAGTTTACTTTGTCGATGCAGCTTGGGCAATTAAATCTACTAAAAATGAACCTGACTCCGGGCGGGACAGTATGCTAGTTCAGATGCGAATTATTTTAGAAGAATGCGTCAAGCATCCCGATCCAGTGATTCGAGAAATATATCAAGAACTTTACGGTGCATTTCTCGATCCCCTGCGGCGCATTGATGGCATAGTTTACCCGCCAAGTTTACGGAATTCAGAAGGTTTGACAGAGGAAGAAGACGATTTTGATGATTTTTCACCTTTATTGGAGATGTAACCATGAACGACGAAATTTTTGAGAAAATTGAATTCGATCGCGACGCTGAAGCAAAGGAAACTAATATTACTGGAGATGAAACCATGAACTCTGAAATGTTTGATGAAATTGAATCATATGATGGCGAAGAAACAGAAGCACCTGTGCTTTCAGACACTCTTTACGTTCCTCTTGCAAATAAGAGTCTGAAAGAAATTACCCTAGCTTTTACCGTGCCAGATAATATCGAGCCCGTAATAGTCAAAGGCTTGACGTTAGCTTGGACGCAAACTGCTTTGCACGAGCTTTCAGCCATCCAAAAAGCTACTGCTAAGGGCGATTCAGCTAGTAAAAATCTCCCTTATTGCTCGCTGCTAGGTTTGTTAGAATTGGGAATTGACAGCGCAGCACGGATTCAGTCGAATGTAGGTTTGAGTAAGTCTCATTTGAATTCCAAAATCGAAAAATCTCCCGAACCATTTGCTTACTTAAATAGCGAAAAAATAAAAGAGACCCAGAAAAATTTACGTCCAATTCTCAATGATTGGATAACCAATTTTATCAAACCTTTTGCTAAAAAAATAGATGGACTCTCAGAAGTTATCGACCGTTTGGAAGATTTGCACGATCGAAATGAGTTGTTAACAATTACGCCGTTGGAGTCTCAAGTTTTACCTTGGAAATGGTCAGCAACAACAGGAACAACTCAGGCAACAAAGACTTATGATTATTGCGTGTTAGTCGATTATGTAGCTCGCGCGATCGCGGGAAAAGAGATTTTTCAGGGGCTAGGAAAAATGAAGCGGGTTATCTCTAGCGGCGCGCGTCTCACAACTGGAACGGCAGAATTGATTACCGATCCCATTACTTTACCAAAACATACGGGAAAATTCAGTCTGGTGGTATCCTTAGAAGTGGCAACTTATCCTTCTTTGCATCAGCCTTTATTGAAGATAGATGTTTCCAAACGCCGCTGGTTAAGTGACTTAAAACCCGCACAATATAACTCAGCAAATATTAGCGGCTTTGTCTTTTCTCAAGAGTACAGCGATCGCACCTTTCGCTACACGGTGCTTTCTCAATCCGAAAAACAGGATAAAAATCCACAGAACAAAAAGAAAAATTGGTTTTGGGCGATCGATAAGAATTTTGAAGCATTGCGCGGCAAGCTCAAACTCCCGATGAAAATATCTGATAATCAAAACATTGGTTCTCAGATTGCATTGGGGAAAGCTTCAACGGATAGCTGCCAAATAGTGCTAACTTACCGCAACGGATTGCAAGAAGGGAAACATGGGATTAAGGTAGGCGTACCGGAGATTGATAAATTAGAAGCTTTTGAAAAGATTGCCGAAATTCTCCAGCCTATTGGCTTTCAACCTTTTGATAGTTACTCGGAAGTGGAATTTAAGAAGGGTGAAGCTCACAATTTAAAAAAGAATCAAGCTGCTTCACGCATGATTAATCTTCCTACTCTGTTAGGTGCGGCTTTAGAAATTATCGAAAAAAACGACTGTTCTGATTTTACTCCCAAATACCTAAAAAGCTTTAAGGACGATGAGTTAAATAGCTTGCTGAATAAACACCTCGATTTTAGGTTAGAGAATATTTACCAAGGTAGAAAAGCCCTTGAATTGGTGTGTCAGGTAAAAGAACTCCAAGCTTTAATTCAGGCTAACCAAGAAGCTATGCGTCGGCTATATCCTAACGAAAAACTGTTGCTTGTTGTCTTTTACGAAGAACAATGTCAAACCGAATTAAAAATGCTGCAAGCTATGATTCGCGTTCTCTGGGGTGATACGATCGAACTCATGGCTAATCGTTTGCCAGCAAAGACTCACGGGCCCAAAGAGTCATTGCCCGGTGCAAATTTGACAGCAAAAGAGCGATCTCGTCACCGCATAGAAGCCTGGGAGTCGATCGTCAAACAACTGGCTTTACGCAAACAGCGAACTTTTTGCGTCGTAATGGCGCGGGAATGGTATCCAGACAAGAAACATGATGATTCGGTGAATAAACCCTCCTCCCGTCAAGCACTGGCTAACATCGCTGGTTCTTGCGTGCAGTTTCTGCTACCGATTGAAACAACTAAGGAGAAACAACTTCTCAAACTAGATGATTTTTCCCATCGAGTGCAAGCTGCTCTAAAAGACTTACTTTCTGCTCATTCTGGCCGCATTGATGATGTCAAGGAAAAGGTTGACAAATGGCTCAAAGACACTCCTGTAGCAGCTAGACCAAAAGAAATTATCGGAATTACGATCGTCCGCAAACAGAAAGGTCGCGCTCGCGGTTTTATTGACAACACATTTTTGCCAGTTGCTATGCGCCTCAAGGTGGAAACAGGTGAATGCGAACTGTGCTGTGCCTATGAGAAGGGTAATAATTTACAAATCAGCCCTTGGAGCAAGTTTTCTGATGCGATCGCCTTTATTTCCCAAATCTCTCCCGTGAAACTGGCTGACAAACAAGAGGCGCGTCAACTTCGTTTCATGGAATTTGTCAAGCAGATAATTTCCAATTCTGTAGACGAGGGAAATAAACCATTAGTGATGATTGATTCTTCCAACTGCGCGCAACTTTGGCCTTGGCTCGCCGATGCCAGGATGAATGCAAATCAGATTAATTTTGAAACCAAGTCGGGAAGCCCCTTGTACGAACACATGGAGCAAGAATGGAAAGGCGCGCGGCTGATTCGGATTCGCCAAGACCTCGCCCCTGGAATTATCGATAAAAAAGTCCGATATTTAACAGAAACTTCTCTGGAAGATACGCGGACAAAAAAAGAACTGACTTCAACCCTTGAAATTCCTTCAGCCTCTAGTGTAAAGGGATTATTTCGACTAAGTGCAACTAATCAAACGGGTTGTGTTGCTTATCTATCTGTAAGAAATGAAAAACCAGGTAAATTACGCGGTCAAAGTTGCTATCGCTCAACACAAATTAATGTAGCTGCCAATAAAGCTGATGATTCTCAAGACAAACTTTTAAATAATGCTGATTTAAAAGTTGACGAAGCTGCCAAGAAAGGTGATGATTCTCAAGGCAAACTTTTAAATAAAGCTCAATTAAAAGTTGACCAAATCGCAAGCAAACCGCCGTTTTTGGGTCAGTGGACAACTCCCAATCCCCTTGAGATTGTTGTTACCTTGCGACAAGAAAATGACAATCCCGATCGCCTTGCTGCGCTTGTGGAATCTCTGCGCTATAGTTTCGGTCATTACAGCGACTGGTCGAGCTTACCGGCCACCCTGTTCTTCGAGCGAGTTGTGCGAGACTATATCAGCGAATTTGCAATTGAAGATGAGCAAATGGAGGCGGAACCAGAGTTAGAGGAATAATTCAGTCTAGGGTTGCTGTCCCTACTCGGTTGAGTGTTAGGGCGTTGCAGTCGGTAATTAACGGGCTTAACTTCAGGGCAATCGCCTCCAATGTCAATGGGGAGAGAGGATTTTTGCGCTTAGGAGTAAAAGATGAAGAAAGTGGAGCCAATCTAAAATCTCAAATCTCAAATCAAAAATATGCTGCGGGAGAGTGCAAAAATTGGTCGCTGTTTCTTATGCTGAGTAAGAAGGGGCTAGGGATCGATCGCACATGACAAATCACATGAATAAAGCTAAATCTATCAAAATTGCGGTGGTGGGGGACGTTCACGATCGCTGGGAACCTGAAGACGGCGAGGCCCTGAAGCATCTGGGCGTTGATTTGGTGCTGTTTGTGGGGGATTTTGGCAATGAGTCGGTGGAGGTGGTGCGGGCGATCGCCCAATTGGATATTCCGAAGGCAGCGGTGTTTGGGAACCACGACGCTTGGTACACGGCGACAGAATGGGGTCGGAGTCAGTGCCCTTACGATCGCACTCAAGAAAATTGGGTAAAACAGCAGTTAGATTTAATGGGAGAAGCTCACGTCGGTTACGGGAAACGGGATTTTCCCGAATTGGGCGTAACTGTGGTGGGAAGCCGCCCGTTTACTTGGGGGGGATCGGAGTGGAAGTACGGGGATTTTTACTCGGAGTGGTTTGGGGTAGAAAGTTTTGAGGAGTCGGCGCGGCGCATTGCAGCGGCTGCGGCGGAGGCTGATTGCGAAAATGTGATTTTTTTGGGTCACACGGGCCCGACGGGGTTAGGAGAGGCTCCTGAAGACCCCTGCGGGCGAGATTGGAAGCCGTTGGGAGGGGATTGGGGTGACCCAGATTTTGCGGAGGCGATCGATCGAACTCGTACCACAGGAAAGCACATACCGCTGGTAACTTTTGGTCATATGCACCACAAACTGCGGCACACGAAGCAGGAGTTGCGGAAGTCGCTGGAGGTGAGTGCGGAGGGTACAGTTTATTTGAATGCGGCCAGCGTACCGCGAATTGTAGAGAGAGAGTGCTCGAAACTGCGGAATTTCTCGATCGTCCTGCTCGAAAATGGAGCAGTGTCGGAAGTGTCTCTGGTATGGGTAGGCGAAGATTTCGCGGTAGAAAGAGAACAAATTCTTTATCGGCGCGCTGAATCTGCGGCTATTTGTAGTTAGAGACATTTGCTGGTATGATAAAATTTATGCGCCCGGAGAGGTGGCAGAGTGGTCGAATGCGCCTGACTTGAAATCAGGTGAACCGCAAGGTTCCGTGGGTTCAAATCCCACCCTCTCCGTTTAAAAATTCTCTTGTCCGTTAAGGGTTTCAGATTCTCTATCCCCTCAAGAGTTCCCTTTTGTGCTGATCTTTGGCTCACTCTTGGTATTTCGCAACAAAAAAACACCCCCGCAGGGGTGGTGTTGCTTACCAGGTAATTTTTCTAGCAAACTGAGTTAACTAAACCCTTCCTCATCCGCCGGGTCTCCGTAGGGGTCTTCGCTGGCCGGACTCACGTTGCCGAACATTCCAGCGTCCGCTACGTAGTCTGCGGGGTCGCCGTAGGGGTCTTCGCTGGCCGGAGTCAGGTTGCCGAACTGTCCGTAGTCGGTACCGGCGTAGTCTGCGGGGTCGCCGTAAGGGTCTTCGCTGGCTGGAGTCACATTGCCGAACTCTCCGTAGTCAGCCGGGTCGCCGTAGGGGTCTTCGCTGGCCGGACGCGGGTTGCCGAACTGTCCGGGATTTGAGGCATCTTCGTAATACCCGTTAGGATCGACTTGCTCGCTGTCTGGCCCGACGATCGCATCTTTTAACTTCCGCAAAAATCCGTCTACCATGATAAAGTTCCTCTTTTTTATGTGTTGAAAAACGACTGTTTTAGATTGGGAATCCCAGATTTAATTGAAAGTCACGGAACCTGCAATCTAAAATCTCAAATGCTTAGACTACTGTGCCGGAACAGGACTTGTAGCTTCCGGCAAGCTAGTAAGGTCTCGACCGGTATTTTGGTTGTTGTACCCCTGGAATTCGCGGTAACGCGCTGCCTCGGACTCCGGAACTTTAATTCCTCCAGGCGGCGGCGTTACCCAGTGAGCGCGATTCTGGGCATCGCGGTAGTAAACGCGACCGTTTTTGGAAAGGTAATATTTTCCCTGCGGCCCCTGTTGTTGCTTGTTTTTGTGCTGGTTGTAGAGGTAGTAAAGGGCGGCTGCTCCTGCTAAAGTAATCCCTACTTTTTGAGCATTGCTCAGTCCTTTTCTCGCTTGGGGCGTTGGATTGGGGGCGCGATTAGTTTGCACTCCTCCAGCGCGAGTATCGTCAACAGGAGGCGGGGGAGCGTAAGTTCGCTCGTCAGAACCGCAAGCACTCACAAAGGGAAAGGTCAGCAGCGTTGTCAGCAGCAGAGCCATGAAGCGCGATCTTTTGGGTTCGGGTTTGATTGTGTTCATTACCGCTCCGAATTGTCGGGATTATAGGTAGGGTGTGTTCTGGCGAGGTTGAGGAACCTGAGCTGCTGCCAACCGTTTTTAGATTAAATTAATTGTCTCAAAGCAATTTTAACCAAAGTAGTTGCTGAGAACTTAACAGCGCAGGTACGGTATTGCGTTTGTATATTAATCATCCTCAAATCTCTCGAAGATTTGCTCATTCCAGGGATATAAATAAAGTTTCTTTTATTTCAGTCTGCAGGTATAGGCAAATGCGCGCCTTCTGGTAAGAATAAATTCCGTTTGTGGACTGCTCACAACAAAGTGAAGCAGACGGAGGGGGCAAGTCCGAAACTCAAAGCAGCACTGGCGAGGGAAAGGAGGCGGGATTTATAAGTCCGGCGGTGTTTAATTGCGCCAGACTGCTTGTGGGAGATGCCTGCAATTTTAGTGTGGGAATTCTGGAGAGGTCGATCGCACTATTATTGTAGAATTATCTTAACAGCCAGAGAAAGCCGCCGCAGCTTTTCGGATATTTATGAAATTAAATAATTTAGTTAGTGCAGGATTGTCGCTACTTTCAACCTTGAGGCTAATGAAAAAGAAGCAAATATGGATTTTAATGTCACCGCTGTTCCAGAACAGAATAACCTAGAAAATGCAGTAGTTGGTTTTAATATGAAAGCAACGGATCGAGGAGCGACAATGCGTTTAAACCTCATGGGATGCGCTGACTTCTCGAATGCTAGCTTGCAAGAAGCTAAAATGCCAGATGGCACAATTCATCCTTAATTGCAGCAAATACAGCAATCTGCTGTCTCATCATTTGTCAACTTCTTTTCATTCTTTCTGCTCTCTCTTGTCTCTTTCTCTGCGTCCTCTGTGGCCTCTGTGGTTCCTAAGAAAACCGCCGCCAGAAAAACAGGCAGCGGTTTTTTAATAAATTAACTGCACGCCTAAAATTAGTGAGCAGAACCGTTACCGTGATACTTGTCAGTATCGTAGAATCCGTTTTTTGTACCGAAGAACAGACAGCAAACGGTGAAAACTGCTGTCAAGACTGCTAAAACTAACTTAACGTCCATAATTTACCTGCTGTTGTTGAGTGAGTGCAAATACTCAGATTGTAGAATCTTTTTGGCTGGCGCGGCCATCTACCAGCGTAGCGCCAGATTTGCTGGGCTGTACTTTGGTGCGGCAGTTTCCTGACGGCGAGACGATTCGGGGAATTATTGTCGAAACCGAAGCTTACGGCCCGGGAGATCCCGCTTGTCACGCTTACCGAAAGCGAACTCCTCGCAATGAGGTGATGTTCGGGCCTCCGGGTATGAGCTACGTTTACTTAATCTACGGGATGTATCACTGTTTTAACGTGGTGACGGATGCAGAGGGAGTTGCTAGTGGTGTGCTGATTCGAGCTTTGCAGGTAGATGTGGTTCCCAAAGAATTCGCTGCAATTCCTGAGAAGAAACGATCGCGCCTCGCCGCCGGGCCTGGCAAACTGTGTAAGGTACTGCAGATCGATCGAACTTTAAGCGGTTTTCCCTTGGGTGCAGACCAACCGCTGCGGTTGGAACACCGGAGCGATCACTTTCAGCAAGCTGTGGAGGAGGGTACAATAAATTTTGTGCAAACTACGCGGATCGGGATTTCTCAAGGAATGGATTTGCCTTGGCGCTGGTATGTAGGGAACTCTACGGCTGTGTCACAACTCTAGTAATGTCAAAGGTATCAGTGTAAATTTTGTCGCTTATCTTAGTGAAATTATGGCTTACTCTTCTGAAAATCCGATCGTACAACTCAAAAAATGCCTAAGCCTGGTTCAGGATGTTAACAGTCACACCGAAGCCAACCGGGCTTTCGAGCAATTGTGTGGGATTATCGATGCTGAAAACCCAATGGCGGCGCAACTTTTGGAGATGCTGTGGGAAGAAGCAATTATGGCGAGGCGATCGGCTTTATTTTGGCAGCAAATGAGCGATGTTGAGAAAGATATGGCTAATAGAATGATGGAAAATATGACGCAAATGCGGCAAAACTATTTGCGGTTGATGCAGGAAATGTAGACAGTAATTGATAAATTCGTGTTTGTAGTGAGGACTCTAGTCCAATGGCACTGAAAAAGTCTCAATCACCTAGCCTGTTTACTTTTTAAGATAGAGCGAGGTTCCTGCATTCGAGGATACGGCTTCGGTCTGCATTTCAAAACTCGCTTGTTCGGAACGATCGGGTCGCATCGTGAGTAAATTAGTTGCCACCTGTTCCAACAGCAATTGATGCCATTGTCGCTGTTGGCGTTTTCCTGTAGTTGCCAACAGCGTCAAGAACTGATTAAACTGCTGCCGAGTCGATTGGAATGAGAGTTGAAAAGCGGTATCTTCTGACGAAGATACCGCTTGCCACATTATGGTACGCAATAAAGTGTAAGCCAATAAGTGTGTCCAGATATCTTTTCTTACCATTGCCGGAGTTTTAGCTGTTAACATCTCCATTTTTAATGTTGTTTTGAGATAGCGTAAATTGACTTCAGCGGCTAACCAGCGAAGTCCATATAGCCGAGTTAATTGTTGAACATTGTATTGTTTGGCATCCATCAATGTTGTGACTACAATAATACGTTCCTCTCGAAAGCCACGGCGTTGAATACGCTCTTCAGACTTCCCGAACGATGAAATGAGAGGGCAATGCCTCAAATTCCTCATTAGTCATGTGTTTCGGACACTGTTGAGGCTTATCCCAGACAACTTGATGGTCGCCAATTCCCAACTTCTTTCCCCGCCCTTAAGTCCGTCTTACGGAGATGATTTTTCCGAAAAACAGCGTTCGCTCCCTGCTGTTTTACCAAAACTAAATCGACATAATTACCATAAGCTCGATCCGCTAAGATTACATCGTTGGGGAGTAAATTTGCATAAAGCAAACGGCTCATCACAATCTCACTCGTCGCCAACGAAGCAATACCAGCCGATACCACTGCTCCTGTCAGCAGTGAAAACAGCACTACCATTTTCGCGATCGTCCATCCACACCCAGTTTTTTGATTGCTGTGTTGCGGATACTCGGCTTGATTGGCGGCAGTATCACTCATTAACACCGTTGTCCCATCTAGTACCCGCACCCGCAATCCACACCATTGTTTTTCTGTTGGAACTTGCTTTTCTAGAGCTTCTGCGACTATAGGTACTAACTGTTGGACGAGTCTTTCGGGTAGTCGTTGACGAGCTTTACTGTAAGCCCCTGTGTCTGAGGAAGGAGGATTGACTCCGGCTACACTCAGCCAGGTACTCATCCGCTTCACTGCTTGACGCTTGACTTTTGTCTGGATCTAGTACCTGCGATACCATCGCCCATAAGGTCACTATCGGTGTGTAGACACTGCTGTAATACCTCACGTTCTCGTTGGCCAACAGCTCAAGGACTTGAGAGTCTGGTAGCAGTTCTCTCCAGGGTAAGGCGACACTCTGTAAAAATTGTTGCTTGAGAATGGACGCACGATTTGGCATACTAGAGGGAGATATTTTGGTTTGTAAGGCAATTATCTATGTAGATATTGCCTTACAGATTTTTTTTTGCTCACTTTTTCAGTGCCATTGGACTCTAGTCCTCTCTTTATCAATAAAGTTTTCTAGATGTAGGGTGCGTCAACGCTGATATTTGAGGAAGCTCAAACAGTTGGTTTCCGGGGCACCCTACAATAAATTCTGCTACTTCATTAAAGCAGCGCCACGGTTGTAAAGTTCGCGCGCGTAATCAGTCCAAGTTCCCTGTCCCCAATAGCGGAAACAGCTTGTTTGCACCAACAAATTGTAAAGCAAAGCTTGCTGGTATTCAAACTGCTTGGTAACGGCGGCATCTTGCTGCACCAGCGGGTCGTATTTTTTGTGAAATGCAGCGCTGAGTAGATTCATCGGTTCCAAGACATTTTCGTAGCCTTTCACCCAACTCAAATCATTAGTCCAAGAAGCACCATCCATGTGAAAATTGTGGTCTGTTTGCTTGAGTTGGGCGATCGCACTTTCCACTTTTTCCGGCGTCGCACTATCTGGCTCGACTAGGTGCCAGATTTTGTGCTGGTTAACCCCCTGGCAAACAGGATAATCATCAGGATTAACCCCCGCCGCTTCAATTATCTCCAAATATTCAGTGCCGTTTAAACCAACAACACCGGATTTCCCCCCGCCTTGTTCGCGGTTTTCGTGCCAAGCTTTGACAAAGGCGCTGGGAAATTCATTCATCATCACACCGCCATTTTCGCCGTCGGCAATTTGAGTAACTAAAGAAGGAACTGTGACATTGCCAATTTGCTGTTTATTGCATCCTTTTGCTTCGTAATAAGGCTGCATTTGTCCAACCAATTTCGTGTCAGAACCTTGGGTTTTAATCAAAGCAGTAATACTGATTGTTTCGCCGCGAGAATTGCGGGCAACTAAACGGTTGGGAATATATTTTTGGTCTTGCGACAATCCCGAACCGTCTGGATTTTCTACAGAATGTTCCTGCACCATCAGCCAGCGATAGCCGCATTCTTTCAAAGCTTTGATGTATTCGTAAAGTGTATCAGGGTGATTTGGAAAGTGCATTTCTGGGGGTGAAAAACCTTTGACGCGCTTGAGGGCATCTATGCCAAAAATGGCTGCAAAATGATGTTGCCATGCTTGAATTTGGAGTTTGATGTCGGGGATGGGAGTTGAGGGAATGACGGCGTGACTCCACATTGTCCCCAGCCATTCTACGTGAGGTTGATATTGAGGATCGCAGGTAATCCGCTTGAGATTATCAAAGATATCGTCGCGTCCCATTTGGCGCAATCCCCACAATAAGTTGCCCGAATAGTCGAGCATAATTCGCGGGTTGCAGCCTTCAGCAATCAGTTGTGGGATGAATTCTCCCATGCGGGAATAGCACCAAGCAAAGACTGCGGCGTTGTGGTTATCTCCTTGGTTGGGATGTTCAAACATATGCTGGAGATTGCAGATCAGTTCGCCGTTTGCACCGGCAGGAATTGTGGGTTGGTGCATATGCAGGGCGCAGGCGAATCCGGCTTGAATGTTTTCCAGGCGCAGATTTGTGGTAGGTAGAAAGATTGGTTTGTTGCTATTGGCTGCGGCATTAATTTCTGCTTCGGAGCCGCAAATATTGGGTAATCCTGAGTTGATTTCTTGTAAAATGGG
This sequence comes from Microcoleus sp. Pol10D4, assembly GCF_036701555.1. NCBI lineage: Bacteria > Bacillati > Cyanobacteriota > Cyanophyceae > Oscillatoriales > Microcoleaceae > Microcoleus > Microcoleus sp. Pol10D4. The sequence goes on along the minus strand of NZ_JAUBRA010000022.1, from coordinate 11,384 downwards.
TAAATTGGGAGATTGTGCGATCGCAGGCATAAATTTTTCTCAACAATTGTGGAGGGGCGCTGTCTGCTATTGCTAAGATAGCTAGATACTTTAACAGTAGCAGAGTATCTCTGCAAAAGATAAATTTCACAAGATAAGTCCGGGAGTACGGAAGCTCCTAATCTTGGGTAAAATGTTTAACACATTTCACGTAAATAGGCTAGGTAAATTATGAAATACGAAATCAAGGTTTTGGAACCGACTGATTTGTGGTACATCCAAAATAACATCAATCCTGAAACCAATAAATTTTACCATCCCACTAAAAATATTCCGTTGGTTCAGCAAGCGGAAATTAACTTGAATAATTCGGGAGTGATAATTCAAAAAGGTGCGCTGCATTGGTGTATGGGAAAATTGACTTCCGGTGTTTATAAAACGGATAACCGTTTAAAAGATATGTGGGTATCTTTAACAACGGAAATGGATTACAACGCTCCCGTATATCAAGGGACTGGTACGGTGAAACTGGAACCGAGACAAAAAGGGCATTTCCTGCATTATATGCCGATCGCTCTGTCGGATGGGGAGCAGTGGGAATTTGATGATGGTGTATTTCAGTTTTGTTCGGACAATGTAGTTATCGGTGCTAAAAAACTGAAATTCCGACAAGTGGCTGCTTCTAATGACGGTAGGTGGAGAATTGCTGTTACAGCTTTGCGCGAGCAACAAGCTACTGTTGTAGCTGCTACAAATTCACCGGCTAAGATTGTCGAACTAAAACAAGGTGAAACTTTGATAGCTGATTGCGATTTAGTAAAAGGATTTACCAAGGGGATTGAAGAAGATTATCGAAAATTAGGTCATTTTGGCAAAGGCGGTGGAGAGGGTTATGTTTGGTATTATCAGGGGAAAGGTAAATTATTAGTATGTGAAAATGATGCTATGGGTTTGGGTTGAGTTATTGACAGCGACAGGAGATGCGATCGCTCAAAAGGAATGGATTTGACCAATTAGTTTGATTTTGGCAAAATCTGGAAACACAGGCGAGCGATTACACTTGGGCACATCAGGGACACGGCAGTGCCGTGTCCGTACCTGTATTTTAAGCAACAGTCCGATCGCCCAAATCGATCTCAACATTCGCTAGCTGCGCGTATCTCCCTGTATTCCCAATGGCCTACTTGCTTATTTGCCGAGAAATCATATACTTTGTCAAGTTAAGAAAATATTTTTTTGATTCATCCAGGAGCGAGAAAAAAAAATGTACATAGTACAAATTGCCTCGGAGTGCGCCCCCGTCATCAAAGCAGGAGGTTTGGGCGACGTAGTTTACGGTTTGAGTCGGGAGTTAGAGAATTCCGGCCACTGCGTCGAGGTTATTCTACCCAAGTACGACTGCATGAGGTATGACCACATTTGGGGACTTCACGAGGCCTACCGGGATCTGGCTGTGCCCTGGTACGGCGGCGAAATCCTCTGTGATGTCTTGTGCGGCTGGGTGCACGGGCAGTTGTGTTTTTTCATCGAACCTCGCTCTCAAGATAACTTTTTTAATCGCGGCTGTTATTACGGGTGCAATGATGACAATATGCGGTTTGCATTTTTCAGCAAAGCCGCTTTGGAATTTTTGCTCAGAAGCAACAAGCGTCCCGATGTGATTCACTGTCATGATTGGCAAACTGGTTTGGTTCCAGTCCTGCTGTTTGAAATTTACAAATACAATTGGATGGAATATCAGCGAGTCTGTTATACCATTCACAATTTCAAACATCAAGGCATGGGAGGTAGCGATATTTTGCAAGCAACGGGTTTGCACAGACCGGATTATTATTTTGAGTACGATCGCCTGCGAGATAACTTTAACCCTTTTGCTATCAACTTTATGAAAGGCGGCATTGTTTACTCGAACTTTGTCACCACAGTTTCGCCGCACCACGCTTGGGAAGCTCACCTCGGCGAGTTTGGCTACGGTTTGGGCCACACTTTGCATTTGTATCAAGAGAAGTTTCGCGGGGTGCTCAACGGCATCGATTACGATGTGTGGAATCCAGAGACCGATGGCTACATTCCGCACCACTACACTAAGGAAGATTTGGCAGGAAAAGCCAAAACTAAAAAAGCTTTGCGCGATCGGCTGTTACTGCGCGATGCTGACAAGCCTATTATTACCTTTATCGGTCGTTTGGACGACCAAAAAGGTGTTCATCTCGTCCACCATGCAATTTATTACTCTCTGAGTAAGGGAGCGCAATTCGTACTTTTGGGTTCCGCGACGGAAGCTGGAATTAACGCGCATTTCCAGCATGAAAGACAGTTTTTAAATGATAATCCAGACTGCCATTTAGAATTAGGTTTTAATGAGGAACTGTCGCACTTAATTTACGCGGGTGGGGATATGATTGTGGTTCCCAGTAATTACGAACCCTGCGGGCTGACTCAGATGATCGGGTTGAGGTATGGTACTGTTCCAGTGGTGCGGGGAGTTGGCGGTTTGGTGAATACTGTGTTCGATCGAGATTACGACACCCGCCACCTCCCGGAAGAACGCAACGGTTACGTGTTTTACCAAACCGACTACTCGGCTTTAGAGTCGGCGCTCGATCGGGCGATCGGATTGTGGTATGACTATCATGATGAATTTGAAAAACTCATGCTTCAAGGCATGAATTGTGACAATTCGTGGAACTATCCAGCTAAAGACTATGTGGAAATTTACGAGCTAATTAGACACAAATAATCCGTAGGATGCCAGTGTGCAACTTACTAACTGTAGGGTGTGCACTGCTAGCCAGGGTCTTGGTGGCTGTTGAGTCTGGTCGAGAATTCGGGTAGTTGATACATGGCGGTGACGCGAATCGCTTGGGAGATGGCTGTTGCTTTTTTTTGAGGGCGCGAGGTTTTTTAAGGAATCTTTTTAAATTTACCTATGGGCTAAATCTAATAAAACCTCTGGAGGTTGTTGTCGCTCGCAATTAGTAAAAGCACTGTCTGCCCTCAAACAGCAGACAGTCAGAAACCTACAGGGGATAGGGCTGGGGAGTTTTGGGAGATGCCTATTGCAAACAAGTGTTGTGATACTTAGTCAGCAAAAATCTGTGTCATAAATTCAGTCCTGGACGCATCAAAACCTTCATAAGCAAATAAATTTTTTGGCGTTGCATAATAACGCCATTATTTTGATTTTTTTGTGGGATGGGCCCAGGAGCCCGAAGGCGTGTATTTTCAGACCAGGCCGGACACCCTACAATAATCATCTTCAAATTGTGTAAAGCCCATTTTTTACCTAATCTGCGGGCTACCACAAAGTTTTTTCGTGAAAAAACTACCGGTGGAGCGAAGTCGAGACCGGATTTCTCGGCACCAGTGCGTCAGCCCTAAAATAGTTACGCTTTTGATCATCAAATAAGAATTACTTGCATTAATATAGTAAAGCAATGACTATAGATGGCTGTAGATAGACCATCATGTCAATTACCAGATGAAAAAATCTATCATTATAGAACAATGAGCATTTCTCGGCGTATTTTTCTTGCCAGCGGTACAGCAATGGCTGTCGTGGCAGTGGGCGAACTAAGCAAAAAAGCCCCTGTCGCAGCCCAAACCGGCACTCTCAACCTTTATTCAGCACGTCACTACGACACTGATAATGAGTTGTACCAAAGCTTCACCAAAAAAACTGGGATCAAGGTTAACCTCGTTGAAGCCGATGCTGACCAACTAATTGAACGGATCAGAAGTGAAGGTGCAAATAGCCCCGCTGATGTTTTCCTCACGGTTGACGGTGGGCGTTTGTGGCGGGCAAAACAAGCCGGTATCCTGCAACCTGTTTCTTCAAAAGTGCTGACATCGGCAATTCCAGCAAGTTTGCGAGACCCTCAAGGTTTCTGGTTTGGTCTATCGCGCCGGGCACGGGTGATTGTTTATAACAAAAGCAAGGTGAATCCTGCCCAATTGTCAACCTATGAGGCGCTGACAGAACCTCGGTGGAAAGGCAAAGTTTTAGTGCGATCGTCAACTAATATCTATAATCAGTCTCTGGTTGGGGCTATGTTAGCTGCTCATGGAGCTCAAAAAACAGAAGCTTGGGCACGAGGATTGGTGGCTAATTTTGCGCGTCCTCCAGAGGGAAATGATACGGCGCAAATCAAGGCGGTTGCTGATGGGGTAGGCGATATTGCCCTTGTTAATACCTATTATGTCGCTCGCTTAATGAAATCGAAAGATCCAGCAGAACAGGCGATCGCAGCGAAAGTAGGTGTATTTTTCCCGAACCAGCGCGATCGCGGTACCCACGTCAATATTAGTGGTGCCGGTGTAGTCAAAACCTCCCGTAACAAAGCAGCCGCGATCAAATTCTTAGAACACCTAGTCACTCCCGAAGCGCAACAAATTTTTGCCAGGAGTAATTACGAATACCCTGTGGTTTCAAATGTGGCGATCGATCCTGCAGTTGCCAGTTTTGGTACATTCAAATCTGACCCTCTTAACCCTGATGTGTATGGCAAAAATAACCCCGAAGCTTTAAAGATTTCCGATCGCGCCGGATGGAAATAGAGGCTTTTTGAACAAGAAGCTACTCTTTGTGATTCGGCGGTTGAAACCGCCGAATCCAATCCACTTTAATTTTTAATTTTACCATCCGGCATTATAGCGCCTTTCAGGTTTGCCCCTGTCAGGTTTGCCCCCGTCAAATCAGCACTATTTAAGTCAGTTTCACTTAAATCGGCATTACTAAGATTGGCATTATTCAGTTTTGCCCCTCGCAAAAAAGCCCCCTTGAGATTTGCATTACTCAAATCAGCATTTGTGAGATCAGCAGCAGATAAACCTGCTTTTTCCAGAGAAGCACCTTTTAAATTTGCACCTTTGAGATTGACGCTATCGAGTAAGGCTTCATTAAGTTTGGCCTTTTCTAGCATCGCCCCTTCCAACTTAGCACCATTGAGATTAGCGCTTGTTAAATCAATGTCACTTAACTTGGTATCAGTCAGATCACATCCTGGACATTGCTTAGTTTTTTGTAATGTTTCGAGGGGACCAGCCGCCTGTTTTTGGCATCCAAAGGTGACAAAAACAGTAAGTAGTAATAAGAAGATTGTGCCAGTAGTGCGGGTAAACATTGGTAAATTTTTATTAATCATCTGGATTTGTAAAGGGATAATGTTAACCTTTAACTGTTAACCGTTAAATCTGTTGAAGACTTGCGCGATCGCGCAATTTTCCAACTTAATAAAATAACAGGTAACATCCCCACTAAAACAATTGCCAATGCTGGGCCAGAAGCTTCAGCCAATCGCTCATCTGAGGCAAGTTGATAAGTTCGCACAGCCAAGGTATCAAAGTTAAACGGTCTAATAATTATAGTAGCAGGTAACTCTTTCATTACATCAACGAATACTAACATCATGGCAGTTAGCAAACCTCCCGTCATCATTGGTGTATGAACTGTAACTAAAGTTTGCATCGGGCTATAACCCAAACTTCTCGCCGCATCATCTAAATTAGGCTTAATTTTGCTCAAACTTGACTCTACCGCATTTAAAGAAACAGCTAGGAAGCGAACTATATAGGCAAATACCAAAGCTGCGATCGTACCACTTAACAACAAGCCTGTAGAAATTCCCCAGTTTTCACGCATCCAACTATCAAATAGATTGTCAAATTTTCCAATGGGAACCATAATTCCAACTGCAATCACAGAACCAGGTACAGCATAGCCCATTGCCGCAACTCTAGTTCCTAACTGCACTCCTAAATTAGGATATAAGCGTAAGCCATAAGCCATAATCAAGGCAATAACTACGGCTAAAATTGCTGTCAGTGTTGCCAAAATTAAACTATGACGCGCAAATATCCAAAAGCGTTCATCTAATGTTAGTTGCCAATTCGCTAAGGTCAACTTGACTAAAAGACCCGCTGGCAATAAAAAACCAAAAAATAGCGGCATCAAACAAGCCATTACCGCTAAAATCTCCCTAACTCCTTTAAGTTGATAAGTTTGCAGTTTGCGATAGCGACTGCTAGCTTGATAATATTTAGTCCGACTGCGAGACCAGCGTTCTAGTAAAATCAAACCCAGAACAAATAATAATAGCAGCGTCGCTAATTGATTGGCTGCAATTCGTTCTCCCATACCAAACCAAGTCCGATAAATACCTGTGGTAAAAGTATCAACTCCAAAATACTGAACAGTTCCATAATCGTTGAGAGTTTCCATCAAAGCCAGTGCTAAACCTGCAACAATTGCAGGTCTTGCCATTGGTAAGGCAACTGTAATAAAACTCCGCCAAGGACTACAGCCCAGTATTCTACTAGCTTCTAGCGTACAAGTTGATTGCTCTAAAAATGCAACTCTTGTTAATAGGTAGACGTAGGGATATAAAACTAAGATTAGCATTAAGATTGCTCCAGGGAGCGATCGCACGTTAGGAAACCAATAGTCTCCATAACTCCAGCCAAAAATATAACGCAAAGCAGTTTGAACTGGGCCGGAAAATTCTAAAAAGTCTGTATAAGTATAAGCTAGCACATAAGCTGGGGCCGCTAAGGGTAACAGTAATGCCCATTCAAATACGCGACTGGCCCGAAAGCGGCACATTGTTACTAGCCATGCACATCCTACGCCAATCACGACAACACCAAAGCCTACGCCGATCATTAACAATAAAGAGTTGACGATATAACGGGTTAAAACTGTATCGGTTAAATGTTGCCATGTATCTTTAGCTTCAAAAAAGATACTGGATAAGACACTGAAAACTGGTATGGCGATCGGCAATGCTAAAGCGATAATTGCCACAGTCCACCCACTAGCGAATAGACCGCGTAAGGTCGATCGCCATTCTATTGTCCTGATTCCTGCTTGCTGTAGTGATTGTTTGGAATTTTTCATCGCTAGTAAAAAGTCTAGCTTGCTAGTTTATCAGTAGGTGTAAACATTTGTCAAGTCTTTCTGACAATTTATCTCACTAAACTGGTTTATTGTAGAATAGTAAGTTGTTGATTATTTATAGCAATAATGGTTCGACCTATAATTCTGCATTTGGATGGTGTAACAAAACAGTATGCCCAAGCAGCATCACCGGCGGTGGCATCTGTCACCCTGACCTTACATCAGGGAGATATCCTGGGGTTGTTGGGGCCATCCGGTTGTGGGAAGACAACGTTGTTGCGGTTAATTGCTGGTTTTGAACAGCTACAAGCAGGGACGATCGCTCTAGCAGGAAAAACTGTAGCGAGTGTTAATATGTCAATGCCGCCGGAACAGCGAGACATTGGTATGGTGTTTCAAGACTATGCACTCTTCCCCCATTTGACAGTCGCGAAAAATGTAGCTTTTGGCTTGACGCATCAAGGAAAAGAGTCAAAGCATAATATTCAGAAAGGTGTCACCGAAGCATTAGCGTTGGTGGGATTAGAAGGATTGGAAAACCGTTATCCCCATGAATTATCGGGGGGTCAGCAACAGCGAGTAGCCTTGGCCCGTGCTTTAGCCCCTAGACCTGCGATTATTTTACTAGATGAACCGTTGAGTAATTTAGATGTACAAGTACGGCTAAGATTGCGTCAAGAAGTCCGCGAGATTCTCAAAGCAACGGGAACCTCTGGTGTATTTGTCACCCACGATCGCGAAGAAGCACTTTCGATTTCAGATTGGGTAGCGGTGATGCGTCAAGGCGAATTAGAACAGTTTGGCACTCCAGAGGAAGTTTATCAAGAACCAGCATCTCGATTTGTGGCTGAGTTTGTGACGCAAGCTAATTTTGTGTCTGCATCGCTAAAGCAGGATTTTTGGGAAACAGAAGTAGGTTGTTTTGCTGTTAAAGAAGATTCATTTGTAAAAGTTCCTTGTGATGTTTCTACTGAAGGAGAATTGATGATCCGGCAGGAAGACTTGAGTTTATACTTAGATGAAGATTCGGCTGTTGTGGTTTGCGATCGCCAATTTTTAGGCAGAGAAAATCGTTATTGTTTAAAAACACCTTCGGGTGAAAAGTTATATGCACTCACAACCACAGGAAATGTTTTTCCCATTGGTTCTAAAGTTCGGTTATCTTGTGGTGATAATTCTCCCTTAGCTTTCTTTGTTGGTAAGCCGAAGCCATAGCTAATGGCTAATTGCTAATTGGGAATTGGGAAAAAATCCTCCCCCTCTTCCCATCTCCCAGTTTCCCCCTCTTCCTTCTTCCCTCTTCCTTCTTCCTTATACTGTCTGATAGGTTTTCTGTCTATCGCTGTTGTCAGGGAAGGGGGTAGTCACGATATGCTCTGCTTTTATACCCGCTGCAATCAGCGCTTGGCTTAGACCTTCCTCGAAGTTATCTTCTTCAATTACAACTTGATTATCGACTAAACGAGCATGAAACAGAATCGTGTCAATCCAGCGCTGTTTATCCCAGCCTGTAGCCAGAATCAGAAAGTGACCCGAATCGACATCACAGACGGGGTAAAGCTGGATCGCCTGTAAACGCGGTTGGGCGCGAGTTGCTTCTTGCAGAGTTTTTTTGAGGATGTCTGCATAGCTTAGTGAGTTATCCATTGGAGAATCACCTCTTGACTTGGTTCGTAAACTAATAAGTTAATTTTATTTCGCTGGACGGCTAACTGAAAAATCGGTTTTTGAAAGTGTTTAATGTAGATGGCTTGGCTCACAGCTAAAAACAACTGACGCTCCGGTTCTTGGCCTTCCAATGCCCATTGGAAAAGCCTACGCAGACATCGTTTTTTCCGGTTCGCTGATGACTGATGGTGAATCGAACTCGGACGCATCTCATAGTTGCAAATCTATACGAAATAATCAGGTTTTCAGCCGTAATCTCCTTTTTTTTGAGTTGATATTGACATGAAATAAAATATCTGGTAAATTTTAGAATAAATTAGGCTAAGCATTATGAATAATAGACCCAAAATACCAGCAGCTTTGGAAAGAGAAGTGAAGATGGAATCGGGACACAGATGCGCTATTACTACATGCAAACAAACACCTGTGGATATACACCATATCGTTCCTTGGGAAACTTGCCAAAAACACGAATTTGATAACCTTAGAGCCCTGTGTCCTAACTGTCATAGAAAAGCGCACGACGGTGACATAGACAGAAAATCAATCAAGATGTACAAGCATAATCTTTCTATCGTAAACAGCAGGTATGGTGATTACGAGCGTAGGATTTTACAGGATTTTGTTGATAATTCTGATGATCGATTCATTGACCTTCCATATGACAAAAATACAGATATTCTATTGATGTTTTTGATTCGAGATAAACTACTACTTCCTCTACCTGACAAAAGACCAATTAGAATGTCAGCAAGAGGTAGAGAAAGGATGTGGTACGAATTAACGGAAGAAGGACAACAGTTTATTTCTAAATGGAAAGTTGCAGAAGACATTGAATAAACAGATAAGGTTCGTTGACGCAACCCAACTTTCCCGCAACGGAACGGTGAAGCGTCTTCCTGCTGTTCCTTTGCTGCCAACGCCAACCACGCCAATGGTAGAAAATCATGATTATAGATAGAAGTTGAAGAATGAAGAGATTAGAAATTTTTACGCTCGCTAGTTGCATGGTTATTCATGCTGTAACTGGAGCAGTAGCTAGGCCAGTTGAGAGAAAAGTAGTAAATTGTGAGTCAACAGTTCAAGGTATCTGGCTTAAGCCCGGACGCTATGAACTTCTCCTAGAGACGGCTGGTGGAGCTGGTGCGACTTACAATAATTTCTACACTTTTGCTTCTGATCGAATTAGTAGAGATAAGCTTATTGCAAAAATAGCATTCACATTCTATTTTTCAGGCGGACGAGGGGTAGAGAATAACTTCGTTGAATGGGCTAATGGTCAAAAGGAAGGAGTTAAATATAAGGCTCTTAATTCTAGCTTTTATAAATTTGAGTACAGTTTTGAGAAGGGTGGATATCTTCGTTGCATTAATGTAAGTCGAGACTGAAATTAAAACCGTCTCAACAATCTGCCGACTCCCCAAAACCTTCATCATTCAACTTTCCGCAACCTGAACCGCGAAACCTCATCTTTCTTTGCCATCGCCGCGATCGCTTTTTCCAAAAGGGGAATCGCATCCCGTTGGGTTTGCTCTTCTGCGCGATCGCCAATATGCCGCCAACCCCGTCAGCAACCAATTCCCCTCGCTATCCCACCAGTCTCACCATTGCTGAGTCTGATTTTGGTAACTGCCTTCCCATAGGGCCAAGTTTAGTTCCATAAGTTCGATCGGCTAGTGAAGGAAACAATATTACAAAATAAAAGCCTTTCATCCCCAGACTAAAGTCACCGGGATGAAAGGCTTTTGCAAGTTTTGACCAGCCTTCAATCTTGTTGTTTTGACAGATTTAAGCTAATTTTATTCAAAGGAAAGTATGTTAATTTTCGGACTTCTGTCCTTGAGCTTCTGGCACAGAAACTTCTGAATCCGGCTGATTCAGAGCCATTTCTAGAGATTTTGTAATCTCGACTGGTTCGGGAGTACGCTTAGAAAATCCCCAGACAAACATCAAGACGATACTGGAAATCAGCAGCCATTGCGGAGGAACTAAATCTGGATTAATTACTTTCACTAACAACCGCATTCCCACGAACCCAACTGTGATGTAACCAGCACTTTCTAGGTGAACGAATTCATCCAGCCAGCGGATGAACAACCCGGCCATGAATCGCAGGGCAATAATTCCAATAGTAGCGCCTGTTACGACGATAAAAGTGTCGTCAGAAACAGCTATCGCAGTAGTAACGCTATCCAAAGAAAACGCTAAATCCGTAAAAGCAATCATGGGAATTGCTTGCCACACAGTGGCAAATCTGGCCCCATGATGTTCTCCTTCAGAGTCTGTATCTGAAGTAAAATGTTGGAAAACAAGCCACAGCAGGTAAAGAGCACCCAGCAGCTCAAACTGCCAGTATTGGATCACCCAAGTAGCCGTTAAAATTAGTAAGATCCGCAGTACAAAAGCAATGATCAAACCCAAGTTGAGAGCCTTTTGCTGTTCCTTGGCATCTTCTAAACCTTTAGAAATAGAGGCCAGGGCGATCGCGTTGTCAGCCGAAAGTACAGCCTCCAAAGCCACCAAAACCAACAATAATAAAAAGCCGTCAACTCCAAAATTGGGTGAAGCGTCGAGAAATTGATCTAGCATTAACTATTTTGTGCACCTAAGATTGGCAAGGGTCGAGCGCAGCGCAAATTACCCGCTCTGTCTAACATTAGTGTCACCTTCACGTGAACTACCAGACGCTGACCACTTCATTGGTACAGCGCTGGCTTCCTGATTCAACGGGGCGGCGCGTCCAACAAAACCGAAGTTTTGCCAGATCGACTTACATCCCCTCCACAGGCAGAAGCGCTAGTTCCTAACGCCAAAATCCGCAAGGCTTCATTTCTAATGTTGA
>NZ_JAUBRA010000149.1:0-3641 GCF_036701555.1 Microcoleus sp. Pol10D4 | reverse complement strand
AAACGCGCTTACAAAGCACTAGGAAAAATTGAAGTTGCAGACAAAACAGTTCATAAAGAACACCGCAAATATGAGGGTGTTGTCGCCGATAATGAGCTGGGTAAAAAACGCTCAGACACTCGACTAGCTAAGCACTTGCACAGTTTGCGTCCCGGCTATGCCCGACTGGGTTTAGGGATTGACAAGGCTGACAGCGATGCCAGAACTCGGATTGATGCGATTAAAGCCAAGCTGACGGGAGGTGCAAGCTAATGGAATATATGTGGATTGCTGGCAACAAAAAAGAAGTGAAGAAATTGGTAGCAGCTTTACGAGCTAACGGATTCACGTTCGAGCTTTCCTACTATACGGAAATAAGCAATTCCCCTTTTGAGCGCAACCGATGCTCCTATACCTTGAAGAATTTTCGTCCCCCCGCCGTACCGACTCCACAGCCTCGCCCGTGGGATGCAGTGCTAGGAGGTAAGAAATAATGAAAGCGATGTATCTGGCAAACTACTTCGTTGCCGGATGCGTCGCTTTCTCCCTTTTGGGATGGATAGCGAGTCTGCATCCGATGGCAATGAAAGCCGTTTTATTCTTGTTAGCAGCAATTGCGATTGCTTGGGGATTGAGTTGGTTGCTTGACTATTCCCTGAGTAAGATGCTCAAGATTTCAGTGGCTGACTTACAGGCTGTTTTAATCGGCGGTTTAGCGATGCTGCTGATTGGTTTGGGGGTGTTTCTATGCAGCTAAAACTGTTTGTTTTGAGTGCATCCTCTGTCGTGCTTTGGTTGACTCCACTAGCAGCACTAGACAAAAAGCTAGACACTCACAAAGCACTGCAAGGTGTCAGCTTGTGTGCTGCGATTGCTTGTGCAGTGTCAGCGGGTAACATCGCTCGCAAACTGTCAGAACAAGGGGAGATTGAGGCAATTAAAGAGCGGGCAATCACCGCCGATGTGGTGGATGAAATCTCGACAAGCGTATACATTTCTCAGAAACAAAGACAACAGGAAGCAGAACAAATTCTGGCAATAAACGAACGAACCGACGAACAAGAGGCAGAACTCGATTCGATAAGAGAATCACTAGAACTGTTACTGAATAAAACTTCTGGCGATTCTGGCGAACTCGCAGTAGTGAATTTATCCACCAAGCAGCGCGAACAAATCGAACTGATTCTGCAATGTCACGCGAAGGGTATCACTGGCAAGAATAAAATCCTTAAAGAAGTTTGGGGAGTGTCAGCCGGCAGTAGCCAATCCTACCGGGACGCGAAGGCTGAGTATGAATTTTTGATGCCGTTTGTGAAGGGGGAAGGTGATGACTAGACAGCCGAATGTACCAACAGCAGCAGCCCTAAGATTGACTGGCACTAAGTCAGAAATAGAGCTAGTTCTGGCTGTTTTGCGAGGTAAAGATTTCTTTTGGAAAACTAACGGCAAGTATTACCCGCAACGAGGGGATAGCAATCAGTACGCTTACTACCTCAATGACCTGCAATTACCTCAACTTGGGGTAGCAGTTCCGCCAACACCAGGGGAACCACAACCTCGACCGTGGGATGCAGTTTTGGGAGGTCAGGGCGATCGGTAGCGGCCAACAAGGGAGGGGCTGATACGGTCTGCCTCCCTGCCGCGTCACCGGGCTGAGTGATACCCGCTAGCACAAAAAAAATCCCAAAAAACAGTAGTGACGAATAAAAGCTAAAACCTATAGGTTTCGATTTTGCGTATATGACCAAAACCGCCAGTGGATAAGGCATTTAAGGTTCGCCCTACATCCGCATTTTTGTGTATAACGCGCGCGGAAACCTAATAGGTTTCGGGCACATTAAGTTTTTTTAAACTTTGCCCGCACCACTGAGGAATAGCTCTGGCACAACGAAAAATACTAAAATTTTCAGATGGACAACCGCCCACTCACACCACAAGAAATTCTAGAAGAACGCCGACTTTGGCGTTGGTGGCTGCGCTGGTTTGTTAAATACTGTGCGAGGTTTAATCCTCAAAGAATTTGTGCGCTTGTAACTGAGTACACGGCGGGTGCAAGCTTTCTGGCGGTTGCAGGGCATTTACATCTTTTGACTCAACTGCTAAAAGCCCTAAGCCTCATCCCGAAATTCTGCAATGGCTTGATAGGTGTCAGTCGCTCTGACAGTCTAGCTGCGTCCGCTTACTAAAGTTTGCGGAGCGGTTCCACCTGTCTAGCTCTAAATTTTCAAAAAGTAAACGCCAAAAAACCGCTGCCAGCAATTGGAACCTGTCGTCAGCGGTCTTTGGTCAAATTCACCTCGGCAATGAGGCCGACTTACTATGAATAATAACTCAATCAACGGACAAAAACCAAGTGCCCGTAAGCTTATCCGTGTAACCAAAGACAGCCCTTGCCCCCACTGCGGTAAACCTGACTGGTGTTATTCGATCGGTGATTTGTCAGTCTGTAACCGCGACCAACCGCCCGCTACTGGCTGGGAAGTGACTACTAAATCCGATCAGGACGGTCATTTTTACTACGCCCCAGTCCAAGAAAAGAAAGCCATCCGCCCCGCTCAAACCCGCTATTGGGAATATCCAGACCGCGACGGCTCCCCACTTGTCAGGGTACGGCGGGTTGATTTCGGCGACGGACACAAGAAGGATATCAAGCAGCAGCACTGGGACAAAGATAAAAATGACTGGGTGATGGGTTTGGGCAAGGTTGAACGTGCCAGCATCCCGGTCTACCGCCGTGCCGATGTCCAAAAGGCGATCGCAAACGGCGACTGGATTTTCATCGTTGACGGCGAGTCGTGTGCGGATGCAATTCGGGATTTAGGTTTGGCCGCTACCACCAGCATCGGCGGTATGGGTAAATGGCGAATCACTGACACAAGCGATTTGCAGGGCGCGAAAGTTGTTATTTGTCCCGACCGTGACATACCCGGAGTTGAGGATGCGGCTAAAGTTTCCCAGCACTTCACCGACGCAATGTGGCTCTACTGTTACCCCGAATCTGGAGCTTGGGACAATTTGCCAAAAAGTCAGGGATTAGATGTCAAAGACTGGATTGACAGCGAAAGACTCAATACTCAAGACATACTAAATTTTCTTACTCCTCACCCGCGCACGCGAGAAGAAGTAGTATGCCAGAAGTATGACAGTAGTTTAATCGACTACATCCCAGACACCGCGCCGACTCCAGAGCAAAACTACGTGCATAAAGCCATTGAGGCGCTGTACTCTGACACGCCCTGGGTATCCATAGCGGGGCAGCTTTTTGAATTCACCGGGACTCATTACGAACTGCGATCGGAAGCTACCGAGAAGCGGCGCATTCTTGATTGGTTGAGCACTTACTCTGAATTTGTGAAGGGGAAATATCGCTGCAATCGTTTTAACTCTGCCAGTGCTAACGAGGTCTACAACTGTATGGTCTTAGCTGTGGCCGTAGACCCTAACACCATCAATCCTGATGGATTGAACTCCTCTGAAGGGGTGGTAAAGATTAATCCTGACGGCTCTCACTCGCTTGTGCCACATGACCCTAACCATGTCTATACCTATGTCGGCTGCAAGTATGACCCCGACATAGACCCGACAGATTGCGATCGCCTTCTGGAATGCTTGGAGCCGTCGCAGCGTGAGGTATTTTTGCGGACTGCTGCTGCTGCGTTGAA
>NZ_JAUBRA010000021.1:0-90067 GCF_036701555.1 Microcoleus sp. Pol10D4 | reverse complement strand
GGTTTAACTGCTTATCAATCCATTCAACAAGCTCTGTCTATTGATGGCTCCCTTTTTTCCCCTAGTTGAGCAATTACGGCTCCATTAATATAAATCCAGTTATTATGTTCTTTGCGCTATTAGTGGGGGCGCGAGTCGCTGGATTGGTCGGAGTTTTTCTGTCGCTCCCGATCGCGGGCGTGATAATCGGCCTCCTGGATATTGATGAAATGCGTGGGGAAAAGATAGAACAACCTTCTGGTTGATGTAGAAGCTAATTGGCTTGAGGTTTCGGTTAAGATATTTTGTTGTGAATCTCTGGGAGAGAAATTATGAAAGGTTTAAAGGGAAAAAACGCACTAATTACTGGAGCGAGTTCAGGCATAGGGCAGGCGATCGCCATTCGTCTTGCTCAAGAAGGTTGCAACATTGCCGTTAACTATCGCAAAAGCCTAGAAGAGGCAGAAGATACTGAAGAAATGGCGATGCAAAAAGCCTGTGGGCAGGCAGCAGAATGCGGGGTTGAAACGCTGCTGATTCAAGGTGATGTTTCTAAAGAAGAGGACATCGTGCAAATGGTGAATCAGGTTGTCGAGCAGTTCGGTCATATCGATATCCTGATTAATAACGCTGGGATTCAAACAGAAAGCGCCTCCCATGAAGTTCCAACGGATGAATTCGATCGCGTGATTGCAGTCAATTTACGGGGCGCATATTTGTGTGCGCGGGAAACCATTAAGCACCTATTGAGTGAGCAACGCCCTGGCGTGATTATCAATGTTTCGAGTGTGCATGAAATCATTCCCCGCCCGATGTATATCAGCTATTCCATCAGCAAAGGCGGCATGGGAAATCTGACTAAAACCCTAGCGTTGGAATATGCAAACCGAGGCATCCGTGTCAATGCTATTGCGCCCGGTGCAACAATTACACCGATTAATGAAAGCTGGACGGACGATCCAGAACAAAAGGCAGTAGTGGAAAGCCATATCCCAATGGGACGGGCAGGCACATCGGAGGAAATGGCAGCATCTGTTGCCTTTCTCGTATCAGATGAAGCAGCTTACATTACGGGACAAACGCTCTATATTGATGGTGGATTGACCCTCTATGCTGACTTTCGCGAATCTTGGTCTGCGTAAGTTTTGTTGGAGAAACTATTTGGAGGAAATAGGCGATCGCTGTCATTTTACCTAAAAACGGATTTGTTTGGGCGATCGCTTTCTTTACTCACCGCACACTAGACTAAACCGCACTAAGGTGTCATGCAGATATGATTGAACGTGGCAGCCAGGAAGTCATTGCGGATGAGTTAGACCGCCAAGATGCCAAGTAGTGGTATCTTGTAACCTCTCACTTAAGAAGAATTAAAGCAGGTATTCTACTTCATAAACTTGGAATATGTGGTAGCTGGTGTGGGTTTGCCGTTGTTATTAAGTGTGCAACACGACCCAATTAATGCAATTTTGTCAAGTCCCGTTCGTTGGCATGATTAATATCAAATCCGGGGTTCATCGTCCTGCGTAAAATCGAGTCAACAGTCAACCACGGACGGTGCAACCGGAATTTATATAATTCATCTGCGTTAATCTGTGTTTATCTGCCTGTATCTGCGGTTTAAAAAAGAGAATTTCTCAGGCCGCAGATGACAATGGATTGACGCTGATTCATGCAGAGGTCGAGAATATAGATATAAATAATTTCCATGCTAACAGATTGATTTGATATAATCTCGTCTGAACAAGTCTATTCACCTTGACATTAGAGAGTTAAAAGTATGTCCGATAAACCGAGCAAAAATGATACATCATTAAATCCATTTCCGCTCAAAAATCTTGACGATTTGATTCGTCCTTTTATTGTTCCACCAAAGCAGCAAATTATTGTGCCATCAGAGCCAGGAATTTCTCTAACAAAAGACTATGACCCAGCTTACAAAGCCAATCATCTAAAGAAGTCGAAAGCTAAAAGTCAATTAAAAGAAGGTATTAAAGCTTTAGCAGAATATCAAGATATTCTGTATGCCCAAAAAACCCATGCTGTACTAATCATTTTTCAAGCAATGGATGCGGCGGGTAAAGACAGTACGATTAAACACGTAATGTCAGGAATCAATCCCCAAGGGTGTCAAGTGCATAGCTTTAAAGCGCCATCGACAGAAGAGTTAAATCATGACTATTTATGGCGTTGTTCCAAAGCCCTACCAGAACGAGGACGGATTGGAATTTTCAATCGCTCTTATTATGAAGAAATCTTGGTAACACGAGTTCATCCAGAAATCCTAGAGCAGCGACCAATTCCATCTAGTTTAATCGACAAGGATATTTGGGAGCGACGCTTTGAAGAAATCAACAACTTCGAGAAGCAATTAGTCAATAACGGGACGATCATCCTCAAGTTTTTTCTCAATGTGTCTAAGGAAGAGCAGCGAAAACGTTTTTTAGAACGGATTAATCGTCCTGAAAAAAACTGGAAATTTTCTGTTAATGATGCTAACGATCGTACTTTTTGGGATGAGTACATAGCTGTCTATGAAGATATGTTTAATCACACCAGTACGGACTATGCTCCTTGGTACATTATCCCAGCCGATCACAAATGGTTCACTCGTCTTGTAGTAGCTGGCATCATTTACACTCAGTTGAAGCAACTGAACCTTGAGTATCCCAGTGTCAGCGAAGAAAAGCGTCAAGAACTTTTGCAAGCAAAGCTAATTCTTGAGAGCGAGTAATTAAGGTAACGATGAAATCGGGTTAGCCATAATCTGTCACTTTAGAACGATTAAAGCTGGTAAGTTTAGACGAAAAGAAAGATATAAACAGCTCTTTTATCAATCCATAACTTCTTCTGACTCACTCTACAATTCACTTCTCGGCTTTTGTAACTTAGCAAAAATCCGCTTTGAGGAAATTTAGCATTAACAGTCTCTTATTTTGGCCTATTACTTTAGTGTGAGGAATTTTCCAGGAAATCTCTACTTTCGTGGCTGGTGGATTGGATAACGGTGCAGAAATTACCTACAGCCGAAAGCCGAACTATATTAACATTAAGCAGGTTTTTTAGGCGGTTAGCGTCGCGATCGTAGGATTTACTCTAGTGCTGGCGATCGCGCAAGAATAGGCGCTTTTGTGCTCGTTTTCGTGCATTGATTTGGGTACGCAATCGCATGATAGACAAGTTGCAGCATAAATTACCAAGGAGTCTCAATGCACATTAATTAGTTCGCAAAACCATCACCACCTATGAGGAACTAAAAGATATGAGCGCGAAGTTGGGTTGAGAAGAATTATCGCAAGGCGATCGTAAAGTTGTATTCCCATCGCGGGCTTGAGAAAGTTTTCTCACACAACCTTTCTTTACAACAACACAGTTTACGGGTTTGACAGGTAAAATAGTATAATTATAAGATACCTTAGAAGGATGCGATCGCATCCTCAATGAGGAGTTTTCGGATACACCCGAAACATCCCTCTAGATGATCGGCTCAATTGAAGAAGCCATAAAAGTAGAAAATATCCGTCTTAAAAAAGGGGGAAAATTAATTTTCCTTTTTAACGGTTACTCTGGGGGATCTAAATTCCGAAAACTGGAAAAAAAATTATGACTTCTATGCAATAATAAAGACCGTCAGAAATGCAGCTTAAATTTGTCTTCCCCACCAAAAGCCTAATCAAAACAACTGCGCTCAAAGTAATTGCGGAAGCAGAAAATGGAAGATAGTGGCATTTTAAATTGGCTGGTTGTTGCCTTTTTGGTATTTTTGCAAGGGTTAACAATGCACCCATTGCTAGAAGCATGGCGCAAGATTCCTACTTTGAACCAACCTGAAACTTGACTGATTAAACTTTGCTATGACAGAAACAATTAATCCGCTTTATCTAGCCTCCGAACTGGCATTAAATAATGGCGATGGCTTAGGGCAAATAAGCTCTATTTTGGTAGTAGGAGTGGTGACTGCATTAGCGGGAATTGCGCTCTTTTCTATCTTAAGATTACCGTTAAGTTTGTTCGCTCCAGAATTATTGACCCAAACTTATATTCGTGTAGTGGTTGGCTCCAAAAACATACTTTTGGTGTTACTAACTTTCTCAGCAATGGAAGTAATGTTACTTCTAATTCCTCCAAGCAAATCGCTTAGTTTAATCGAGTCTTGCCTGAGTATTGGCATCACTATACTTAGCGGCTGGATGCTGTCAAGACTATTTAGAGAATTTTTTAACACCACAATTTTAGGAGTAACTTTTGAGTCAAACCCCAAAGTTAAAGGCGAGTCAATCTTCTTAATTCGGTATTTTGGAGACTTTGCGATCGCTGTAACGTTAATTTTAGTTTTTTGTATTAGCCATAACATCAACGTTGTCGGCATAGTTGCCAGTTTGGGGATTGGAGGTATTGCCATTGCCTTTGCCGCTCAAAAGACTTTAGAGCAATTTTTGGGGGGGATTGTCTTAACCCTCGATCGCCCGTTTACTGTTGGTGACTATATCGGCTTATCCGATGGGCCTACGGGTAAGCAAGGTACTTTTGGTAGAGTAGAAAGTATCGGCTTAAGATCAACCAAAATTCGCACTTCTGGTAAAGGCACGCTCACAATTATTCCGAATAATGCGCTTACCCAAGCTACCATTGAAAATTTTTCAGGTGCAAAGAAAGTCATGTCTGTAATGATACTTGAGTTTCTTAAATCAATATCTGCCGATGAGCAAGCATTGATCCGCCAAATTGTGATGGACTGTACTATGGATATTTTTGGTTTAGATTGGCGTAGTACAGAGGTTTCTTTTAGTGAAAATCAGGCTCAAGTTTCCTTTTTTATTCTGGGTTCTAATGAGTTATCGATGGAACTAAGACGACAATTGCTGGATTTGGCTACCCAAAAAATTACTAAGCAACTTCACAAACATGATATTTCTTTTATCCTTAACCAACCAACGATTTATGTGGATGCCCCAATTTCTATCTAAACAAGTAATTAGGCGAGCAATTAAACTGACTAGCTTATTTTTAGTGGGTTGTTTGTTGGTGTTTACTCCCATGAGTTTTGCTCAAAATCCTGCTCAAAATTTTAGTCAGGGTTTTGTTAATGGCAGTGCGCCGGTGGTTGTTGATGGGATTCCCCTTTTTAAATTGCAAGCTGTGGAGCGATTTACAGCAAAGGAGCGCACCCAATTTGCTAATAATATTCTCATGGAGGCGATCGCTACTGATCAACCCATAACTTTTGATGTGCAGAATGATGATAGTACCAGCGCTACTTCTATTTCCTTAAATAATAACTACCTTCTCACCGTTACAGCAAATGATGTTCTGCCAGGGTTTTCTCGAACTCAACAAGCTAATCAATGGCGGGCTATTCTAGAAACAGCGATCGCCAAAGCTAAAAAAGAACGCACTCCCCAATATCTTTGGCAGAGAAGTCTATGGATTTTGAGCGTAATCGCAGCGCTGATCGTAGTGCGGCTTTTTTTGGGACTAGCAACCAGAATATTTAAGTTTCAAACTGGAATTTTCAGCAAGATTTTTTTTAGTTTGAGCTGGGGTGCGATCGCCATAATCAGTTCCGAGTGGTTTCCCATCTTACGCAGTCTACGCTATCAGTTTCTTTCCCCATTTTCTCAACCCGAATGGCTGATATTTTTTGGAACACTAGGAGGTTCTTTTGTATTGAGCCACTACGCTACAGATTTAGTAAAATTAGCGCTTAAAAAACTAGCTCCTCCTGCCCTAGAAACTATCTATATAGAAATTGTTCAACCGAGCGATCGCCTTTTGGAATTTGCAGTTCTCAGTATTGGTATCAGTTGGTCTGTGAGCTTATTAGAACCATTAGTACCAGTCGTTTATAATCTCCTAAAGCCGATTGTCAATCTATTTTTAATTGGAAGCTTATATTGGTTATCTGTAAAACTAAGTAGCCGCTACCTGCGTACCTACGGATTCAAATTGGGCGGCAAATTTAGCCCTAGTAGTGATGATGCCATTCTAGTGTTTGAGACCATTATTCATATCTTGATCTTTATTGGAGCTTTAGTCGCCTTTGCCAGCAGCCTCAACTTTGACTTGATTGGATTGGTGGCAAGTTTGGGGTTGGTGGGTTTAGCCGTCGCCTTTGCTGCTCAAAAAATTCTCGAACAACTGATTGCGACTTTAGTTCTATATCTTGATCGTCCTTTTGTTACTGGTGACTACATCCGCTTACCAGGTGGAGAATTAGGAAAAGTAGAAAGTATTGGTTTGCGCTCAACCAAAATCCGTTCCCTTGGTACTGGCACAATTATTGTGATGCCCAATTCTATCCTTGTAAGTGTAGAAATTGAAAACGTTACTCTTGCCAAAAAAATCATGGTGTTATTTTATATGGACTTTGCTAGTGTTTTAGAGGAACGAGAATATGCCCTAGTGCAGCAAGTGATCATGGAAAAAACAGCTTACCTATCAGGGATTGATACTAACAGCACAAATATCTCTCAGGCTGATGGAACCGGAAAAAGATTAAGGGTTAGTTTTGCAATTTTAGGTTCTCAAGATAATGCGATTGAAGTGCGTAAACGTCTACTAGAGTTGGCAAGGGCTAAAATTGCCAAATCGCTCTCGATCCATGGGATTGTCTTTACGATGGAAGACCCTACAGTTTATGTGCAGTCCCCGATTACAATCTGATTATTGTTTTGGAGTGTTCAACTTAGGAATTAAAAATCAATAAGTTGCACAATTAAACCCCAGAAGCCTTGCTCCCAGGTAAACTATTGCTCTATTAGTCACCTTATTTATTTTTCATTCCTTATGACGACATTCCACTAGAATGACAG
This sequence comes from Microcoleus sp. Pol10D4, assembly GCF_036701555.1. Taxonomy (NCBI): domain Bacteria; kingdom Bacillati; phylum Cyanobacteriota; class Cyanophyceae; order Oscillatoriales; family Microcoleaceae; genus Microcoleus; species Microcoleus sp. Pol10D4. The sequence goes on along the minus strand of NZ_JAUBRA010000021.1, from coordinate 83,279 downwards.
GAATAGGACTGGTTTCTAAGACGGCTTGAGAAACCGATCCTACTAGCACTTCTTCCCAAGGTTGATGCCCTCGTTTCCCGATCACAATATCTGTTACTTGCCGAGCTTGCGCCACGCGGACAATCTCTTCAGTCACAGTGCCAGAAAGACTCAGGAACTCATAGCAAATATCTGATAAGAGTCGTTGTGCTTGTTCTTGTAATTGGGCGATCGCCTTTTTATCTCCCAGGTTATCCACATACAAAACAATCACATCCCCATCACTGCGCCGAGCTAAGTCTGCGGCCTTAGTTAAAACATCTGTTGTTAAGGGGGAAGCGTCTACTGCTGCGAGAAAAACTGGACGACCGGAAATAGCTACTTTGGTCGGGTCTACTTCGCCTTTTTCTAATAGTTTGGGAGCAAAGGTAGGAATTGCCCAAGCACCCAAGGGAGCCGTTACTAAAATTGAGAGGGCTGCGATCGCCAAAATCGTCTCGCCACCAGCAATGCCCTGAGCTAGAGGAATCGCCCCAATCGCCGCTTGCACCGTTGCCTTAGCGGAATTTCCTGGTAGCAGAAACAGCCGTTCTTTCCCAGTCCAATTACTACCCAAGGTGGAAAGATACCAACCGAGCGATCGCCCAATCAGAGTCCCGATCGCCAACACAAGCAAACCAACCAGTAAGGTATTCCCTAATACATTAAGTTGAATACTGGCTCCCAGCAGCACAAACAAAATAATTTCCGCGATCGTCCACAAATTGTCAAAGCCACCCCGCAATCTTCGTGCTAAAGGCGCATCCAACTCAATCAGGAAAAACCCCGCCGCCATGACAGCTAAATAGCCAGAGAAAACCGGAATATGTTCGGCTGATACTACCAGCCCAAGGGCAAAGCCAGCAGCGACTAGGGAGTCCTGAACCGCAGTTTGAGTCCAGTTTTGCTTGACTAATAGTGACACCAAAATTCGAGCAGTTACCCATCCCAAAAGCACCCCCAAGGTAATTTGGATGAAGATTTGAAATGGCAGCAATTGCAGAGGGCTGAGGGTGATTCCTCCCAGTAAGGTAATGGTTGTAGCTTTCCCTTGGGACAGAAATGCTAGCAGTAGGCTAAACACCAGCAAAAGCAATACATCTGACAAGGCACTTCCAGTCAGAATGGCATCGGGAATTCCTTTTTTTACTCCCCAACCTAGACTTTTTAACCGCAGCATTCCGGGAACAATTACTGCTGGAGATTCTGCGCCAATGATGCAGCCTAGCAGTAGCCCCGTCCAAAAATCAAACTGAAGTAGCCACATCGCAGCGACAGCAATGGCGATGGCCTCGCAAGCTGCAGGCAGAAAGCCTAATCGCAGCGCCACGGTTCCCTGTTGAGATAGCTTTTCGCGATCGAGTCCTAACCCCGCCTTCATCAAAATCACCATCACAGCAATGGTGCGAAGGGAATTCGCTGCGCCCAAAACCTCTGGGCTAATGACATTTCCCAGTTGCGGGCCTAATAAAATGCCCACCAGCACCATACCTACCAGTGCAGGAGCTTTCAGCCGTCGAGCAATCTGCCCGACAAAAAAGCCCATTAATAAAATCCAGATAATACTTTCTAACATCACGCCCCCTTGAAGCTGAATGGATGAACGTGACTTGTAGGGGAAAGATCGAGCCATCCGCACCATCCTACCCTTCCGCCACAAGTCGGAACAGTAGGAGCCATCAGCCTTTTAAACGTTATGAAGATTATTAATAACGAAGGGCGGTTTCGGCGAGCTCCATCGCCATCATTACTTTTATACCACTATTGTTATTAATACCTGTTATACCCAGCCTGAGTATACGAGCGCGATCGCCCAATCGGCCTACTATATGGCTAGTCGGCGTTTTCACCAGACCAATATCGATCGGCAGATTGCGGATTTGCTGAGCAGCACTTTTAGCTGAGTTGTCCTAATGTCTTATGAGTTATAAGCGTTTTTTCCCAAATTCAAATAACCTCCTGTTCGCTCCTTTTTACGAATTTATAAGTGCGATAGTTTGCCCAATCTCGCTCGATCGCCTCGCAGCATCTGCCACCTTCAAAGCGTACAAACTACTGGCATTATCTACGTACAGAGGCGTACCGTTTGACAAATATTCCAACACCATATCGGTGTCTTTGGCAAACAAGCCGCGCCGCGTTCCTACTTTGAGGTTGCGCCGATTTTCTCCCTGAATTAATTGACCGGATTCAGGAGTAAAAACCAGCGTTCCTGCTTCTCCGTAGATGGTGAAAATGTTTTCAGACTGCCAAAAAGTCTCTCCTTTTCCATAAACAGCTTCAGCGACAAAGCCATTGGCAAAGCGCAACTGTGCGTTGCACAAACAAGCTTTGTAGAAATCCGGCTGACTGTCCCAAAATTGAGCTTGACAGTTAACGCTTGCCACTTCCCCGAACAAATCAGTAAATCGGTGCAGTCGCGAAATTGCACCAACTAACGGAAAGCCAAAGAGGGAATGTTGATAAGTCCACCGCTGCGGCGCTGGATGTTGAGGAGTAATAGTAATGTAGCGGGCGTAAAAAACTTTACCGACTAATGGCAAAGATTCTTTGATTGAGGAGTGCAAACCGCCTAACAGTTCGATGTGTTCGATGTGGAGGAGTTTTTGCTTTTGGGTGGCAAGTTCGATCGCCCTTTCTGCTTCAGATACGTCTAAAGATAGAGGATATTCCACCACAACGTGCTTGTCATTTTCTAGGGCCGCCAGGACAATTGCCCCGTGATCCCGGTTCACGGTACAGACAATTACCAAATCCAAATCGTCTCTTTCTACTAGCTTGCGCCAGGAAACCGCAGCTTCTGCCCCGAACCCTTGACAAAATGCTGCGGTTTTATCCGGGGAGTGGCCCGCAACTGCTACCAAGTTCGATCGCTCATCAGCTTGAATTGTCTCAGCCCTCAACTTAGCTGCAAAACCAGTACCCACAATCCCCACGCGAATTGGAGAATTAACCGAAAAACCAAAGCGAGTATCAATATTAGTCATGGGATTTGAGATTTAAGATTTTAGATAGTTACAGACTTGGGGTGCAGGGCTTTAGGGTTCTATCGCCCCGATTTTAAGCTGTGGTTGTGGTGCGATTTATTCGATCGAGCTTTCAACACCCAAGTCTTGATGCGATCTAACTATACATTTCAACGCCTGCAGGGACTTGCCTTGCAGCCAGTCTTGCTGAAATTCGATCGACACACCGCATACCCACAACCCGGTTTTTGTGCTGTAGGGCTCAAAACAGGATTTTTCCTAGAAACCGGATTATTTAGCGCAAGTCTTGCGGCAACAGTATCACAAGGCTGAATCCAACATAGGTATAAGTAATAAAGATGAAATTAGAAAAAGTTATAACTAATCCCATTCAAATTTTTTGTAAATAAGTGTTGCAACCTTGCTTCTTTCCCCTACTATCATAGAGGGAACGAACCTAAGACCTAACCTCAAAGCTAATAGAGCCTTGAAGGTTGCATTAGGAAAAATTATCAATCTTGTTGAATTTTTGAGAGGATTTAGTGCATGGCAACTTACAAAGTTACCCTCATCAGCGAAGCCGAAGGAATTAACCAGACCATTGACGTTGATGACGATACTTACATTCTTGATGCTGCAGAAGAAGCAGGACTCGACCTCCCCTACTCTTGCCGCGCTGGAGCTTGCTCCACCTGCGCCGGCAAAATCACCAAAGGCGAAATTGACCAATCCGACCAATCTTTCTTGGACGACGACCAAATCGAGGCTGGATTTGTCCTCACCTGCGTCGCCTATCCCAAGTCTGACTGTACGATCGAAACTCACCAAGAAGAATCGCTCTACTAAGAAAGGACGCTCTGCGTGATACCCTAAGAAACCCGGTTTCTGGTTTCCCAAATTAAGCTGAAATAGCGCAATTACTTTATGAAACCGGGTTTCTGTGTCTAACACTGCAACAAAGCCGCCAGCAGTCTGTCACTCCCAGCTAGGAATTCCTAGCGGTTTGAGCAGATAGCTGACCAAATAATTTTAGATTTTAGATGGCCGATTTTAGATTAACTGTGAAACCAATCTAGAATCCCAAGTCTAAAATCTAAAAGTTTTACGACTGATATTTAGTCCGCAAAGGCGGGCTTTGTTTGTTTAGTGGCGATGATTTAAATCGCCGAGTTTTAGGCAGAGTGCGATCGACTATTCGCGCCAAAATGTAATGTTATCGCTGAGCGGCACAACTTGAGCGCCGGGAAAATAAAAGCCCAGAATTCGAGATCCATTCCAGCCCAAATTAGCCAAATTGTAAGAACCAGTCTGACTCATTCCCACTCCGTGCCCGAAACCGCCTCCGACAAAAGCATAACCATTGAGAGTTTTGTCGGGATTGTAAATTGGTTCGAGGTAAAAAAGCGTGCTAATCGGCGGGTAAAAAGCATTGCGAATCTCGTCTTTGTCGATAATGATGGGGCCCAAGTCAGTTTGAACCTTCATTTGCAAAACTCGACCTGCAGGCGACCTTTCTACCACTTCCACCTGAGTGACAGTTTTCAAATTAGCCATCGGGTGCTGTTTCTTCTGAAGATACTGTTTGAGAAATCCACCAATCGCTGTCAAAGAAGCGGGTTCGCGCCACCGAAATGTGTCTTCTTTTTCCTCATTAAACCCTTTTTCCAAACTGATAAAGCGGCGGAAATTGTTTTCGTCAGACAAACTCTGCTTGGACAAATCCCAAATATTATTAGGCGAATCGACGATTGATCGCAAATATGGACGTTCCGCACCCTGCCACACATCGTTAAAAGAGGCTGTGACGCCGCCGCTAGAGGCGGAATAGAGCGCGTCTACTAGCTGATTTTCGTAAGTTAGCACCAAACCGCTCGTTTGGGCGATCGCCTTATCACTTTGCGGGTAAACCTCGGTCAAACCCTTATAAACTTGACAGTTAACATCAGCGCACAACTCATAATTATCCACAGCAAACCGGCGCAAATTTCTCAGGGCGTAGGTTCTCGCTAAAATAGTTTGAGCGACAATCGCAGCGTAAGGCGAAAAAGCCCCAATTTCGTGAGGAACAACACCCCGCAAATAAGTTTCCGTCAGCACTTTATTGACTAAAGTATAAGTGCCGTAAGAATTTTTTTGCAGGTGCAAACTGCCGCCATAACGGTGAGTTTGTTGAATTGCTTTTTCTGGTTCAGTAGCTGTCGCCTCTTGGGTGGTTTGTTCCAATACCTCAATCACATTTTTCCCGGCCGTCACATCCAACTCATTGCGGTTGAAACGAAAGCCGTTTAAAACCCAAAATGCCTGGGGTATTTGTTTTAAAACTTTGGAATCCAAAAAAGCTGTTGTGTTCCCTTGAGCTTGCAAACTTTGCAACAGCCAGCGCCGCACCAAAGGAGAGTTGTAAGTATCTCTTTTTGCCCAAACTTGCCAGCGCAAAGGTTGAGCAATTTCTACTTCTATTCCCTGGGCGCGCCACTGATTGGCGCTATCTTCTGCACTCTCGAAACTGCGGTGAGAACTTAGTACCACTCGTTCTTCTACTAAGGGCGATTCCAGCGGTTTCGGGGCTATTTCTAACTTGACGCTAGCAGCCGTTTTGGTTTCTATGCCTTGAGGAGTTTTGTAACTCAATGTTAAGCTGTCGCCCGGTAATGCTTTCAGCGTTAGTTTGTCGGTTGCTTTGGTGCCAAACCGCTGCACTACGCCGATTTTGATGGGTCTATTTTGGGGAGTTTGGGCGTATCCCGCAGCGCTGAAAAGAGGCAACAGGCACAATGCGGTGAAAACAGTGCTAGAAATGCAGCTAAACCATTTGTAATTGGGAGTTGGAGGTGCTTGAGCGGACACAGTTATCTATCTCCCGATAGTTGAAATTTGGGGATTTTTGATTGTAGGTTAGCACATTTGGTGGCTGCTAGAGCGGGCTTCCGGAAGAGAGGCTGGTTTAGTTGCCAGAATTCTGTTAAGTCAGGGCTTAGGCACTCACACGAAAGAAACCGGTTTCTGGACCCCATGCGGTAAATCTGTCATTGCGAGTGAAACGCAGGAATCGCAAAAGTTGCGATCGCTTTCCATTCAGTTACACGCTAAGGTTTATTTGCACCTACCGACTGATTGGCTAATCATTTTTTCTGAGCACTAATCTCATCGCAGAGGTGTTTATCGCTTTCATCAGCATTATTCTGCAAATAGTCGTGCAGCCAGTCGCAGCCTTGCACCAGCATTTCATCTAAACTTCTGATTCGCCACAACCGAGCTGTATAGTCCCTTGATGCCGTAGCGATGTATTTGCCGTCGGGACTAAAACTGACACTCTGTACCGAACCTTGATGTCCTTTAAATTCTTGGATCGGTTTGCCTGTTAAATCCCATAACCTAGCCGTACTGTCCCACGATGTCGTAGCGATGTATTTGCCATCGCGACTAAAACTCACACTCCATACCAAACTTTGATGTGCTTTAAATTCTCGTATCAGTTTACCTGTTAAATCCCACAACCTTGCTGTATGGTCATTTGATCCCGTAGCGATGTATTTGCCGTCGGGACTAAAACTCACACTCCATACCTCACCTTGATGTCCTTTAAATTCCTTTATTTGCTTACCTGTTACATCCCACAACCTTGCTGTACCGTCCCCTGATGCCGTAGCGATGTATTTGCCATTAGGACTAAAATTGACACTCGATACCTCGCCTTGATGTCCTTTAAATTCCTTTATTTGGTTACCTGTTACATCCCACAACCTTGCTGTTTTGTCCCCTGATGCCGTAGCGATGTATTTGCCATTAGGACTAAAATTGACACTCCATACTGGATTTTTATGTCCTTTAAATTCTCGTATCAACTTGCCCGTGACATCCCACAACCGGGCTGTTTTGTCAGATGAGCCCGTAGCGATGTATTTGCCGTCGGGACTAAAACTGACACTTGTTACCCGATTTTGATGTCCTTGAAATTGCTGTATCAACTTACCTTTTAAATCCCATAACCTTGCTGTTTTGTCAGATGAGCCCGTAGCGATGTATTTGCCGTCGGGACTAAAACTCACACTCGATACTGAACCTTGATGTCCTTTAAATTCCTGTATCAGCTTGCCCGTGACATCCCACAACCGGGCTGTTTTGTCAGATGAGCCCGTAGCGATGTATTTGCCGTCGGGACTAAAATTGACACTCCATACTGGACCTTTATGTCCTTTAAACCGATTTTGTTCTCGGATGTTGTCGAGAATCTGGTTGAGGGCAATCGGGGGAGTAGATATCGGGTACTCTGCAAGGGAACGAACGTCTTTGACTGTAGCTTTGAGTTCTTTCCCAGTCTTCACGGCTGAGATTAAAGCATCTATTTGACCAAACAGCCTTAAAGCATCACTTGCAGCGCGCTCTAATTTTGTCAATTTCTGTGCCTTGTCCAATTCCTGCAACGCTGCTTTTGTCGATTTCTGTGCCTCGTTCCTTTGCTGCCACCCTACTCCTATTACAGTGAAAGCGCCAATTAAGCTAATGCTAAATATCGTTCCACCAATATTAGTGAGCCCTTCAACTTGTCGCTTTGCTGCTGCTGACAACTGTTCTGCTTTCTGCCTCGCCTCTGCTAATATCTGCTTTTCAACTTCAGTCTGCTTGACTTTTTGGCGTAATTCTAGTAATTCCGCACCGCGCTGTTTGCGGATAAAAGGCACTAAATAATCGTGGACAAGTTGGTAACGTTCAATCGGAGTTGCTGGCACTTCTAACACCAATCCCGATTTAACGACAATCTCTAAAACCAAGTCTAATGTTTTTGACTCTGTTCCTAAATCTGCTGCTAACTCAGCCTGAGTTTTCTGAGGACGAGTGTTGTTTTCATCCGTCAGCAAGTACAAGACAAGTTCGGCAATCTCTTTATTATCCTGACCGCAGTCGGCGATAACTTCTGCTAAAAATTCCTCAACCAGTTTGACCTTAGCCTGACTGCCAAGTTGCTGATATTCAGTCAGTCGAGTAATCTGCCCTTTTTCCAGTTGCATTCCCACGACTTGAAGTTCAATCGGCCGTACTCCTCCCACTTCACCTGCTAAATCTGCTACCAGTGCGTTTGCCAAATCATCCTCCAAGTAAAATTGAGATCCTTTTGTTAATGTTTGAACAATAGCTTTCGCCTCTGAAATTGAGAAATTTCCCAAGTAATAGCAGATTTTTTTCGTGAGAATGTCGTTATCAATAATTGATAAATTGGTGGCGCGATTGAACTCTAACAAGTAGAAAAGATAATCTTCCCGCAGCGACAGGATAATTTTGAGGTCGCTAATCTGATTTAAACATTCAGCCAGAAAATCATATAACTCTCGCCTACCAATTGGATCTCGATAAGCAAAGAAAAATTCCTCAAACTGGTCAAAGATTAATACAGTTAATAAATTCCGGTCTTGATTCAGTCGCAACTGTTTTAAAATAGCTGTTGGGGTGTCGATCGCCCCTAGCAACTTCACAGCTTTTAATTGTTCAATTCCTGCTTTCAAACACTCACCGCAATCCCTTACCCAATCATGATATGATTGCAATAAAATAGGCAATACGTCCCGTGCTTCAAAAGTTGTCAGTTGCAGTGCCGGAACTAACCATGCCTGAATTATCGAACTTTTTCCTACCCCAGATTGTCCGTGAACAATCGTCAGCTTGCAAGCAGGTGTACCTATCCGTTTACTTATCTCTTTAATATCCTGCGATCGCCCGGAAGCTGCTTCAATTTCCTCAACAATTTCAGCTTTTGACTTACCGGATTTTAAACCGCTGTCAATTATTTGTTGCGGCGACTGCAAGCGGCTGGCACCGATAAAAGCTTGCAGTCGATATTTGCTTTTAACTTCCTGTTGTTCGAGTTTAATGTAAAAGGCTTTTAAATATTCGCCTTGCTCAAAATACAGAGTTCTCAACTCTTCTAAAATCCTCAGATAAAGTTGCACATCATCTTGAGGCTGTGTAATTTCTTTAGCTACTTCTAAGTTGTTAACTGCCTGCGACTGTTGAGTGAGATTTCGCTGCGCTTTTGCCAAAAGTAACCGATACAAACCATTCTTTTGTTGGGATACTCCTGCTTGTGTCAAAACCGACAATGCTAATTTAGCCGATTGGCAAGCTTTTTCCCACTGAGATTGTTGCAGCGCCACCTCCGCCAAAAAGCCGTAATCTTCAGCTACTTGACTCGGAGTGCCGTAATTTTCGTGCATTTCTAAAGCTTTTTTAGCTAAACTTTGCAACTCTTCCCTAGCTTGTAAAAGTCGCAGCATTTCGCAGAGTTCGCTAATATATTTCGCAGCTAAATCATGTCGCTGCACTTGCTCAAAACTATCCAGAGATTGCTGTAAATACTTTCTAGCTTCTTGCCAATAATTTTGATTTCCTGCCCGGTGCAATTCAGCTTTGCGGTTGTAAGCTTGACCAATTTTCTGGCAGACAATTCCTTGTCTTTCTAACTGGTGATTTTGCTGCCAAAATGTCAAACTTTGCTGATAATGTTCGAGTGCTAAATCTATTTGATTTTTCTGAGATTGAACTAAACCCCGAATAAATTGCCAACTAGCTTGCAATTCCTCGTTTAATGCTACATTTAGCAGATCATTTTCCAGCGACTCAATTTCACACTCATCTAATTTGAAATTCTCAACATCAGCAAAAGCTTGACTTGCTTGTTGTTGCAACAAATTCATCAAATCATCGGGCGGCATGGTAAACTGAATTGGAGGAGGAGCCCAAGATTTCAAATCATTCGCCAATCGACTAAATTTAGACAGTACGGAATCCGTCACCCATAATATCAACGGAAAAGCAAAATCTTGTTTGAATTGATCTCGCGCTCTATTAGCCCCAGCTAGCAGGTCATCAAGAGCAACCACCGATTCCATACCGACAATTATTAAAGCTTTCGGCGGTTGCTCTTGGACGGCATTGAGAATAGTTTGATGAAGTATTTTAGTAGCAGGCTCAAGGACTAATTCTTGATATTCAACAGTAGAGCGATCACGCAGCTTTTCCAGCATAGCAGAACGCAAGCTAGCATAATTGCAGCGCACTATAGTTAAAGAAAACTTTCCTTGAAATCTGGCGATCGTCCGTACCAAAGTAGATAGCGATCGCTCATTTTCGGCTACAATATCTTCGGCTAGATTTGAGTTTACCATAATCTCAATGTTTTTGCTGCTGCCACAGCTTAAATTTGTCAGTTTCCATCAACAGCGGATTCAACGCAAACCAATTTCCTTGAGTGTCTGCATATTCAAAAACCCACAGGTTTCGCAGCAAATCTTGGTATTCTTTATCTCCATTAATGCTTTGTTCTTTCACCACCTTAAACAGTAATTCCCACTCATCATTATCAATGCCGCGAATCAGAGTGTCGCGGGAACTGCGAATCACTGATTTCAATACATTTTGCGAAATAGGAGGGTCATCTTGCTGCAAGCAACCAAACAGCATCCCCATCAAGTTTCGCAGATGACCTCCGCTGACTCGACACAATTCATCTAAAGTTTCAGAACTGTCAAAAACTTCGGTAATTAATGTGATATGTTCCTCTGGCACAACATCGGGAAAAGCCCGCGACATCACCATGCGCCGCAGTAAATTCATCCCCTCAACACATTCGCTGCCATCTCTATTCTTTACTGGTACCATCGGCAAAACTTTCGGGTCAACTCCGCCCCCCAAGCGATTTTTCAAAATTTCGCTTTCATTGCCAAAAATCAATCCCAACGGCAGGGTATAAACTAAATGGCAATTCAGTTGCCGCAACTGATCGCCCCGGTCAATAAAGATATATTCTGGCAACAGTCGCCCCGCTGCATTGGGCCGAAAAACTATCCTATCTAAGTTGTCAACAATCACCACCAATCCTTTTTTACCCCGCTGCTTTAGCTGATTAATTGCTACATCAATAATTTCTTGATTAATCAGTTCTAACATTTTATTTGCTTGCGGTTCCATGTACTGTCTCAGTTTAGAGCGCAAGTCGGGATTACTTTTGGTTTTGGCAGTGATTTTGGCGATGCCTAAAGAAAGTTCTCCTTCAGCTTCTAAAGTCATAGGGATTTGTAAAAAATCCCAACTATTTTTTAAGAATTCTTTAAAGCGCTGGGGCTGCAAGGAAATTTTGCCCTCTTCCAAGCTTTGCGTGACTCGCCGCGCGATCGCTAACATGATATCCGTCAAATCGAGATCCATTTCATCGAGGTCTTGGGTTGACTCGAAGTAAACTACATGAAATCCCTCATCTGTCAACTCTTTTTCCAATCGCGATAATTCAGTAGACTTACCACAACCAATATGTCCGGTAAACAATTGGCAAGTCGGTTTATCTCGTGCCAGACGGGTAATTGTCCGTTTGAGTATGTTAATAACTTTTCCGCCGCGCACCTCAGCAAAATCAATGTAGTAGCGCTGATCTTCGGCATTGCCCAATATCAAGGAGTGACTGGGGTTGCAGGCGTCGCAGAATCGATCGAAATCTAGGTTCATAAAATTTTCTAAATTAGTTTTTGTAGTTATTGTAGGGTGGGTCAGGGCTGAATGTTATTACCAGCGACTAAACATTTTTCCGGCTAAGCACCCTACGGTTAGTTAGCTGACCACCCATACGTCCAAAACTATTAGTGTGAACCTGGATGCTGTTTCCAATATTGGTAGGCGGCATAGGCCAAGGTGACAGCGCCGGTGACGATGGCTGCTTCATCGACCTCAAATTGCGGATGATGGAGGGGATAGTTCGGTTTGTCAGTCAGTCCCACTCCTAAGCGAAACATGGTTCCCGGTGCGTGTTCTAAGTACATCGAAAAATCTTCCGCGCCGAGGGATGGTTCTGGTAAAATCTGGACGCGCGATCGACCTAAAGCTTCTAAAGCTGCTGTTTCGACTAATTGCGTGAGTTTTGGGTCGTTTTGGACTCCCGGTACGCCGCGCTTGTAGGTGAGTTCGTACTTAGCGCCGTAAGTCGCGCAGACGCTAGAAACAATTTGTTCGATCCAAGCCGGCAGTTTTTCGTGGGTTTCCGGATGCAGCGATCGCACGGTTCCCAATAATTTTACTCGATCGGCAATCACGTTCGGCGCTCGTCCGCCGTTAATTTGCCCGATCGTCAAAACCAGTGGCCTCAAAGGATTTTGCGTGCGGCTAATTGCCTGCTGCAAAGTGGTAATTATCTGAGAAGCAATCCAAATTGCGTCGATCGCCTCGTGGGGACGCGCACCGTGGCCGGATTCGCCCATCACAATCAATTCTAGGTCATCTGCCGCGGCTGTCAGTGCCCCGTGCCGGATACCAACGCAACCGCCGGGAATCGTCGGGAAAACGTGCACTCCGAGGATGCCGTCAACATCTTGCATCGCCCCATCTTTAATCATCCATTGAGCACCTTGGGCTATCTCTTCTGCTGGCTGAAACAAGAAGCGGACGTGACCGGGCAGTTTTTCTTCTAGCTGAGACAATATCATTGCTGCGCCCAAACCGACGGTGGTGTGGATGTCGTGGCCGCAGGCGTGCATGACTCCTTCGTTGCGGGAGGCAAATTCTAAGTTAGTGCGTTCTTGAATCGGCAAAGCGTCCATATCGGTGCGAATTGCCAGCCAGCGCGACTCGCTGCTGTGGCCTTTGAGTTCGCCGAGCACTCCTGTTTTGCCGATTCCTTCGATGGCGCGGACTCCGCTGGATGCGAGAACTCCGGCTACGTAGGCGGCGGTTTGATATTCTTGGCCGCTGAGTTCGGGGTGGGAGTGGATGTGGCGGCGTATTTCGATTAAGCGGGGTGCTAGGGTGGCGGCTATTTCTTTGATGCGGGGAAGCATGAATTTTGTTGGGGAGTGCGGTACAAGTTGTAGTCAACTAGGTTAACGCATATGTTTGGGGGTGAACAGGGTTATAAGGCGCAAATGTGCGATCGGGCTTTTAGATAGCAATTCTATTTTGTTTGGGAATAAGATTTTTTTTCTAACCGCAGAGGGCGCAGAGGACGCAGAGAAAAGAGAGAAATGAGAGTTAGGTTGAAACGGGGAAGAAAAGTCAATATTTTAGGTTCAGATGCTAATTTTTAGTTGACAATTTATGCTTGTGATATCATCAAAGAGTAATTTCATTAAAATTATTTACTATGATTAGCTTTGGATTCTGGAATGTAATAATTCTAATTACAGTCGCTTTGTTTCTAAAACTTAATTGGCGATTAGATAGCGAAAAAACAGCATGGCAAGATTCTTTGTTTTTAAAACATCCTTCGATCCAAAGATTGACTCAGTTTTTTCGTCAACCTATTGTTAACTTTATTTTGCAAGCAGTTATTGTATTAGTTGTCACCCGATTTCTCTGTTATACGGGTTGGTTGGTTTACAATCTGACTACTCGGCCCGATCCGCCTTACTGGGATTTTAAGTGGTTTTATGTGGCGAGTAGATTAGCCCATCAGCATTTGAGTCCCTTTAATGTCGAGGTGTTTAACATCGGTTTCTGTAGCATCACAAAAGTGTGTGGGTTTATTCCATCTTTTGTTTATCCACCTAATATCATTCCTCCGCTGTGGTTTGTGGGCTATTTCCCGATGAAGACTGCATTCACAATCTGGACTTGGCTGCATCTTATTGCCACAGGTTTTGTTTTATGGGGAGCGAATATCTTGTTGGTGTCGCACTCACGAGCTTTTCGGACTATTTGTAGTATATCAGTTGCATTCCTCTACGGTTTTGTCTTCGATCTTCAAGTTGGCAATGTGGCAACTTTTATTGCCGTTCTGCTGTTATGGATGTTTATTTATGCTAGAAATAATCAGGATGTAATTGCAGGAATTTTATTAGGGCTTGCACTTTTTAAACCAACTTTAGTTATATTGTTTATTCCTTATTTCTTAATCAAAAGACGGTTTAAGCTAGTTTTTATATCTATAGTCACGGTAACTTCTTTGGCAGTTATAGGTCTAGCTGTAACGGGCAATTCTTTAACTGGATTTATACAGGATGCGACTCGTGGATTTCCACTCTGGCTCAACGACCCATCGAATAATGCTTATATTTCTATGAGCCGCCTTGATTTAAGGGTTATGGGGCCAAGATTTTTCCCCGATAGTCCCTTCGTGGCGAAGCTATTTTCTGATTTGATTATTCTGCTGCTAGTTGGTTTAGTGAGTTGGTATTTTTACAAAAAACAATCTCGCAATGCTTGGTCAAAAAAAGTTGACTTATCTGAAATGGTGCTAATTTCTACTTTGAGTATTGCTATCAACTATTCACAGCCCACCAGTTCTGTGATGTTAGCACCGGCGGTGGTTTTTTTGCTGAATGATTTATGCTTTCAGATTAAAAATTGTGCCTTCTCTAGGCAAAGAATGTCGGTTTGGTTATTGGGCGTTGGCTGTGTGATGGTGCAAACCGCTGTGATTCATGGCGGGCTGTTGGTGTTTCTAGGAAAGCGGTGGAACTGGAAGGGGGGGGAATTGCCTTATTTGTTTAAAGTAACTATTTTTTCACTACCGAGTTATGCGATTTTAGGCCTTACGTTAAGTGTTTTAGTCTTAGCGATTACATCCCTTGGTCAAAAACAGGTTGCTGAATTTGACCGACCGAGCTGAAGCAAGAAATAGACATTCATCTGGCCAAGAGTAAGTAATAGGTAGCGTGTTCACCATGTAATTTTATAAGAAATTTATTCATCTCTCTTCTCTTCCTCTGTGTTCTCTGCGTCCTCTGCGGTTAAATCATTCAGAAACAACCTTAAATGATATTACTCGTCGCTGTCGATTTTCTGTTGCTGCGATCCATCGTCGTTTTGAATTCTTCCCTCAGATTTAGCCTCATCTACTGCTTCTTGAATTAATGTCAACACCATATTCGAGACCGGCCGATAATGCGATTTGGCTAACCGCTCTAGGTCTGCTTTAAGTTCTTCTGGAAGATATACAACTATTCTGGGGAGTTTTGCTGGCAAGGCTGTTATTTGTGCTTTTACTGCCCTATTGTACCTTTTTTTGACCTCTACAGTATCAATTTCACCCTCACGGGTTGACTCGGAGTGCATACCGTGATACTTTAGAGTAAACACAAAACCAAACCCCCACCGCTCAGACTCACGATCGTTCGGTGGGGGCTGGAACTCCCATATTTAGGAGAAACTGTATGATATCACAGCCAAAATCAGTTCCTGAACTGCTCCGGGAAGAAATTCCTGACGTACCTCAAGGGAAGCAACCGATTCGTTTGCTGTTGTGTGGCCTTCCCAAAGCGGTAGACAGCATCGTTAATCTGTTGCACGTTTTAGGTTTTGCAGAAGTTGGGGAATGGAGCCCGCCTCTACCATCGCCGATAGCGGGTGAGGTGATTCGGATTTTAACCCGTTACTGGAAAGAATAATCTTGGAGGGCGATCGCACGAATTGAAAAAGTGCGATCTTCCTTTCTGTCTCATTGAAGGGCGATCGTTATTTGTCAAGCTGAAATAGCTTCTTTTTTTTTGACAAAGACTATAATCAATAGTAAGTCATGTAACAATAGGACTGACGCACTCGTGGTCAGAAACCGGGTTTTTATGAGGATACTTCGTTGTGACTACAGATTCGGTGAAAAACCCGGTTTCTTTGGTCGGAGTGCCTAAATCCTGAAAAACCTCCGCATCCACCGAATTAAACAAAAGACGGTAAAATATTCATTATCCAGGCACAAGAGGGTTTAACTCATGGAACCAACCGACCCCAATCCCAAGCTATCTAACTTCATCTCTCAGCAACCAAAAGTTGATAACGCTCCAAAGTTAGCAGATAACATTAAAAACTTCTTTCAAGGCAATACAATTATCAATCCTATATTTTATTGACTGGAGTCGCCCGCAGGGAATCGGGTAAAGTTTCTTCCTCCTCAAAACAAATTAATTACAGGTGCAATTGGTGTTATTCTTCTAAGTATATTACCAGGAATTTTTCTCGTGCAATTTCACTTTTTTCGATCAGAAGTACAACCAATTGGAGCGTTTAAATTAGAAGACACTGATTATATCTACTACTCTAATGGTCAAGGTCAGTATTGTGTGTTTCAGGATATGAAAAGTTTTATTCGTCTCAATGGAGATGATAAATACGTAAAATTACCAGGTAAATTGAGTGATTATCGGGTGGGAACGTTTAAGCGTTATTGCAATGATGAGGTGATGAAAAGGCTTAAATCTAAAGCACATTAAGAGTTTTAAGTGATTAGGAAATAAAAATATAAATACTATATTAGATAAAACATGGTAAAATATTCAGTATCCAAATACAAGAGGGCTTAACTCATGGAACCACTACTAGCAGCAGCTTTGGCAATTTCTACTCTTGTTACTACTAAAGCATTAGAAAAAGGAGGAGAAAAACTGGGAGAAGCAGTCATCGATCGCACTGGCAAAGTTCTGGCGTCACTGCGGAATAAGTCACCAGAGACAGTTAGTGCTATCGAAATTGCTCCAGCACAATTAGACTATGCTAAAACAGTAGAAATTATTAAAAATGAAGCCGATCGCGATCCTCAATTTGCTAAACTACTTCAAGAGTTAGTTGCAGCAGCTCAAACCGACCCCAATCCCAAGCTCTCTAACTTTATCTCTCAGCAACCTACAGTTTACAATGCTCAAAAGTTAGCAGATAACATTAAAAACGTCTTCCAGGGCAACACAATTATTGGTGGGACATTTTGACTAGAGTCACCCGCAGGGAATCGGGTAAATTTTCTTCCCATTGAGGAATGGCAAGAAATCTGTCGTCAAAACCTCGCGCTACAAAAGCAACTCACCACCAACCCCTTTACCAACGCCTACGGGGTGACACCGCAACTGGATGAGATTTATGTTCCCTTAGCGATTGTTGAACGCAAACCGTCCAAACCTCCCTCAAGGGATCGGCCAGAAGAAAAGGAAGAAGAAAAACTCATCCCCATTGCTGAAGAACGCTTTTTTGAGGATGTGTTGCGACAAGGGCAAAGCGAAATTAGCCAAGGGCGCAAAATTGCGATTATTGGCGAACCGGGTGCGGGGAAAACCACGCGGTTACAGAAAATTGCCGATTGGATTTTAGAGCAAGATTTGGGGTTGCCGATTTGGGTATCTTTGGCAGATTTAACCCAACCGACAATAACCCAATATATCGAGGATATCTGGCTCAAACAAACAGGTCAAAGCCTCACCATTGATGCACTTACCCAACAAAAACACCAGATTTGGCTATTGTTGGATGGGTTGGATGAAATGACATCTAAGGTGGAAATGCGCGATGTTTACGCACTGTTGGGGGGATGGGTGCAGGCGGCGCGGGTGGTGGTGAGTTGTCGGGTGAATGTCTGGGAAGCGGATAGGAATGCTTTTTCGGGGTTTGATGTGTTTCGGAATTTGGAGTTTAACCCCGAACAGGTGACGGGCTATATTCGGCGTTGGTTTGCGGGGATAGGGGATGCGGCGACGGGGGAGAGTTTAGAGGTGGCGTTAGCAGAGTCGGAAAATTCCCGTCTCAAGGAGTTGATTCAGAATCCCTTGCGGTTGTGGATGTTGTGCCAAATTTGGCAGACGGGGGGCGGTTTGCCCCAGACGCAGGCGGGGTTATACGGGCAGTTTGTGGATTGGGTGTATCGCTGGAAGGCGGATGAGAAGATTTTAGACCAACGGGAGGCAATTGATACAGCCTTGGCGCGGTTGGCGTTGGCGGCGATGGAACAGAAGGATGAGGTTTCGCGGTTACGGTTGCGCGAAAGTTGGGTGTTAAAGGTTTTGGGAAGTCGCCGGATTTTTGAGGCAGTGAAGAAGTTGGGGTGGTTGAATCGGGTGGAACGGTTTCCAGAGGCGATTTGCGTGTTTTATCATGCCACGTTTCAGGAGTATTTTGCAGCCTTGGCAGTGGAAGATTGGGATGAGTTTTTACCTCGGAATCATGTTGATTTTCCCGTGGGGGGGAAGGAATATCGGATTTTTGAACCGCAGTGGAAGCAGGTGATTTTGTTGTGGTTGGGGCGTGAGGATGTTAGGAATGAGAAGAAAGAGGAGTTTATTGAGAAGTTGGTGAATTTTGATGATGGGTGTGGAAAATGGAATTTTGAGAAAGTAGATAGAGGACTTTATCAATATCGCGCCTATTTTTTGGCAGCCGCAGGGATTGGGGAGTTTAATGATTTTGATGAGCCTGATATTATTAGCGATATTATAGACCAGCTTGTTCTTTGGCGGTTTGGTTCTTCTAAATTTGAACACCAAGAATGGCTGATGTATCCAAATTATCTTGAAAAGGCTGCCGCTATAGCGTTGAAAGAAACCAATCACCTAAAGGTAATCAATGCCTTGACTGTTTTATTACAAACGTTGCCGCATGAAAGTGAGAGGGTTAATTTTACAGTGGCTGCTTTTATATTAGATATCGACCCTAAAAATTTTGCAGCACAGGCTACTCTAACTAATTTATTAAATAGTAAAAATTACCGACAAGCTGCCGAATCAATATTAAGCAAGAATAATCACAATGAGCGAGAAGAAAAAAATATTCTTGATAAGCAGAAAAAATCACCTGAAGAAATAAATCAAATCTATAAATTACTAAAAACTTTTGAACAAAATCGGTTACAAGAAATCAAAGCTTTGGAAACTTGTAAAGACGTGAACTATTTAATTGGTCAGTTCCGAGACAGTTTTGAAATTAAGAACAATGGGGAAACGTCGATTAAACATACTTTTACGGCTGCTAAAGCTAGATTGGCACAGATTGGAAGAGAGGATATAAGTATTATTGAAGCTATACTTCAGTTACTATTTACTAAACCTAGTCATTTTCTCTGTAGAAATATCATTGATTTATTATTTGAAAAAAATATCAACAATAATTCATTATATTTTTTAGTCATTAAGAGATTAAAAGAGTACCTGGATGGAAAAGTTATTAAACTGAGTTTTGATACATCTAGGTGTGCTATTGAAATACTTTTGTATTGCTCCCAAAAGCTCCCCTACCCCGACTTCTACCGCGCATGGCACGGTTTAACTGAAACCTAAACCTCCCTCCTCGTCCAAACCCTCAACGTCGCCCAACTCCCCCCACTCACCGAAACCAACCGGCACGCCTTCTATCCAACTCGTCTGCATCGACGGCAGCAAATTCGATAACCTCGATCGCCCCGCCGCCGACATCTACCTGCAACTAATCAAGTCGCAATTGTCAAGGTGTTTTATACGCTTATGACTTCGGCGTATAAGTCGATCGCACTTGCAACTCCTTCAACTGCTTCTCATCCACACCAGACGGCGCATTTGTCAGCAAACAACCCGCCTGCTGCGTATTCGGAAACGCAATCACATCTATTCAGTGTAATGATACTTACAAGCCACGATCGCAATTTCTCGATCCGTAACTTGGTAAACTAAACGATGTTCGTTATCAATGCGCCTAGACCAAAAACCACTTAACTCGTATTTCAGAGGTTCAGGTTTTCCCAATCCTTCAAACGGTGAGCGGTCTATATCTTTAATCAATTCTACAATTTTGCGATAAATCTTTTTGTCTAATTTGGCCCATTCATTAAAATCTGCAAAAGCAGAAGATTCAAAAACAATTCTTCTGCTCATTGCAAATTCTGTAAGTTAACTTCAACTAAATTTTGTCGTTCTTTAACATTTTCAATAGCTTTTAAAAGTCTATTTTTATTGACTTCGGATTTCAAAAGATATTCCGTTTCATCACACTCAGAAACAATTATTTCAATCTCTTTATCTCCAAAAGTCGCCTTGATTTGTTCTAAAAAATGATGATTGAGTTCGCTGGCTTTTAAACGATAAACTGTTGACATCGTTTTTACCTATTTTCGATTATGATAATTATAGCGTTTTTAGTCTAAAGACGTGGAATGTAACTATAGCATACAGTATTAGCGAAAGTGTTGACTCAATCACAGTCCTGGACGCAGCTATTGTGTCTGTCATGCTGAACAAAACGCAGTCTAGTGAAGCATCCAGCGAGATGCTTCCCTTCTCTCAGCATGACACATAGGCTTTGCCTAAGTCCCGATCGCCTTATGACTTAGGCGTATAAGTCGATCGCACTTGCAACTCCTTCAACTGCTTCTCATCCACCCCAGCCGGCGCATTCGTCAACAAACAACCCGCCTGCTGCGTCTTCGGAAACGCAATCACATCGCGAATCGATTCCTCACCAGCCAACAGCATCACCAACCGATCCAAACCGTAAGCAATACCTCCGTGGGGCGGAGTTCCATACTCAAACGCATCCAACAAAAAGCCAAACTTATTGTAAGCTTCCTCAGTCGATAAGCCGATCGCCTCAAACACCTTTTCCTGAACTTCCCGCTGATAAATCCGCAGAGAACCGCCGCCGACTTCTGTACCGTTTAACACCAAATCGTAAGCTTGAGCTCTCGCAGTTTTCAAATCATTAATATCGTCAGGATGCGGCGCAGTAAACGGGTGGTGCAATGCTTCCAAACGCTTCTCATCAGCGTTCCATTCAAACATCGGGAAATCTGTCACCCACAGCAGATTCATCTTGTCTTTATCAATCAATCCCAATTCGTTACCCACGAACAAACGCAATCTATCCAAAGTCTTATTGACTGTTATCGCGTCAGCCGCAGCAAATAACAACAAATGACCTGGTTGCGCGCCCGTGCGATCGAGCAATTCCTGTTTTTGTGCTTCCGTCAAATTATCCTTAATAGCGCCGATCGTATCAATTTCGCCGTTATCCCGCACCCGAATGTAAGCCAAGCCCTTCGCACCGGCTTCGCTGGCTTCCTTAAACAAATCGCCGCCCGGTTTAATCCGCACGTTAGAAATCGCATCATTACCGCCCGGAATCGGCAAAACTTTCACAATTCCGCCCGCAGCAACCGCCCCGGAAAATACCTTAAATCCCGAATCTTTCATCAAATCGGAAACATCGACTAATTCCATACCGAAGCGAGTGTCTGGTTTGTCGCTACCATAGCGATCCATTGCTTCAGCGTAAGTCAAGCGCGGAAAAGGACGAGGCAATTCTACGCCTTTGACACTTTGGAAAATCTGGGAGACTAAACCTTCGTTTAATTCGATAACTTCTTCTAAAGACATGAAACTCATTTCCATGTCTAATTGTGTGAATTCCGGCTGTCTGTCGGCGCGCAAATCTTCATCGCGGAAACAGCGCGCAATCTGATAATATCTGTCCAAACCCGAAACCATTAACAATTGTTTGAACAACTGCGGCGACTGCGGCAAAGCGTACCATTCGCCCAAATTGACGCGGCTGGGCACTAAATAATCTCTCGCACCTTCAGGAGTCGATCGCGTTAAAATCGGTGTTTCAACTTCAATAAAACCTCCCACATCTTCCAGGTGGCGGCGCATAGCTTTAACAACTTGGTGGCGAAGCTGCAAATTGCGACTCATACGATCGCGCCGCAAGTCCAAATAGCGATATTTCAGGCGCAAATCTTCCCGCACGCTTTCGGTATCCGCCGTCGCCACCTGAAACGGTAACTGTTTGCGAACCGCATTCAACAACTCAATTTCGTCAGCGTAAATTTCTACTTCACCCGTAGGCAATTTCGGGTTGAGGGAATCTTCGGGGCGGCTGCTGACTCTACCCGTAATTTTAAGCACGTATTCGCTGCGTAAAGCCTCAGCCCCGTGATAGGAATCGGGGGTGCGTTCAGGATCGCTGACAATTTGCACAATACCCGATCGATCGCGCACATCCAGAAAAATCACCCCGCCATGATCGCGGCGGCGATCCACCCAGCCGTAAAGGGTGACAGTCTCTCCGATGTGTTCGCTTCGCAGTTCGCCGCAGTAGTAACTTCTCATAATTGGGGGTTGTGGACTAAAAATAAAGCTTTTTAATTATGCAGTATGCCTGAAACTTCTGCTGAATGCAAATGCACCCACGATCGCCATTAGCTTTGGAATTAATTCCAAAGCTAACTAGCCTAACAACCCGCTGGGAGTTCCCAACCCCCGGCTGGCCCTTCTAGGAATCCCCGCGATCGCTGTGAGACTTGTCAAAAAACGCCGTCAGCGCGTTCCATGCAGACTTAGCCGCATCCGTCAAGCGAGTGCCGATCGACTCAATTTGCTTCACAATAAGGTGCCAATTCTTTTCAGCTTCCGTGTGAATGTGGTCAACAGCTTGTTCGATGCGATCGCGTTCGATCAATTTATTTTGTTCCACCGCTTCTCGCGCTTGTCGCACTGCTTTCAAATAAGCTTCGCGACTGACTTCGCCGGCATCTTGCACCTGCGCTTGCGCCCGCGTTTTAATCGCATCTACCACCAGCCAATTTTTCTCAGTTTCTTTTTTAATCAGCCTGACTGCTTCTGTGAATCTGTCGTGGGCGAGATCCTTATTTTCTTCGATCGCCCCGGAGGCCTTATTCACAGCTTTTAAATAAGCTTCGCGGGTGAGTTCGCCCGCTGCTTGCACTTCGGCGGTGGCGCGTTTTTTAATTGCTTCAAACAGCGCCGCAGTTTCTGCGATCGCCTCATCAGTCGCGTCGGGCATCTCTTGTTTGACGAGCTCCGTCGTTTCGAGAGTGGCCTCTAAAACTGGTTCCTCGGTTACTTTTGGATCTGTCATATCAATCTTCTCCTGTCGTAGTAAACATTTTCAAAAAATCTCACAGTCCCTGGATGCAGACTTTGCAGGTGTAGCGCCAGAAAGAATTGTGGTCTTTTATACAGACTTTGTAGGTGTAGCGCCAGAAGGAATTCTGGCATTTAATAAGAACTAGGCAATTCTTGTTCCAGCTTTATCAACTTTTGTATCCGCGCTTACCTAGTTGGAATGACCTCAGTTATATTACATTATATCTACCAAAGTTGCTCTCGTGTGTAGGATACCGCCAACTTTTAGGTACGGTTTAGCGCACTTAAATTCGTGATTAGTCTCTATACCTAAAAAAACACACACCAATCAACTTGGTTTCTCAACACAACAAAACGGGCAAATTTAAAAGTTTCAATTTTCCAACTGCAAATCTTCGCTCTCGTCGGTATATAACAAGTGGTGACATCTTTGAGCGTGCAGTAAAGATTGAGGAAATTCGTACTGAGATAATAGGATATCTTCCAGCGCAACTTTCATTTGATTGGCACAGATATGTGGCGGTACTTTGCCCATTCCCGTACCCATGCCGGGAATAGCGATAGTTCCAATGATATGTTTGACTGGCGTTCCATCTGGGACTGAGCCAAATTTAACGAGAGTCAAAATAGCGCGGGTTGCTAGATAAACATTTACTGTTTCTCTTAAAACTGTGGGAACGCGCATAATTGGTGCAGCGATTAAATAGGGGATTTCATCATGATCGGTGTCTACAATTTCTGCCATTCCTACTAATAGTTCGCCGTGATATCGAGCCTGAATTAGTTTTTGCAAGCGTTCAATAACCTGCCTGCCAAAATATTCCGAAATTTCTAACTCTAAGCCGTCATCCATGAAACCAAAACTATTCCCCGGACTAACAATAGCATCGCATTTTACATCAAATATTGAACCGTGATGTATCTTTACATTTTCCATACTGCCGCAAGTGCTTTCCCACGCTCTAACTAAGCCATCGTCTAAGGTAGCCAGCACAATTTGCATAAATACTCTCTCTTAATTTTAATTGCGAACAGCTAGAGCGATCGCCAATTTAATCCTACAATACTTTACCTAAGTCCGCTGGGAGCATCTTAATATTTGTAAAAACACTTCTTCTGGCTCCTTCCTTGTTCCTTCTGACTCTTTCCTCCTGGCTCCTGGCTCCTAGCCCCTAACTCCAATTTTGGGCTGGGCTGCTTTCATTGAGATGCTCCCTCCGATATCGCTGTTCTCAAAAGAACGGTTGAGGATTTAAACAGCGTTTGGTGCGTTTATGATCGTACATGAGTTTGTCAGCCTTTGCCAGCAATTGTTCTAATAAAATTTCATTATTTAAATCCCCAAACTCCACACCAAGACTTATTGATATATAAGCTCGCTCGGACTGTTGATTAAAGCGATCTATATTTTCTTGTAGCCGAGCATGGAAATTAATAGATGAATCACCCGAAAAATTAGGAATAAATAAAGCAAATTCATCTCCTCCCAGTCGAGCCACAATATCCGCCTCACGAAAGGTTTGCTTCAATATTTGAGCTGCGTCAACGATTACTCTGTCTCCCATTTCGTGTCCTAAAGTGTCATTAATCTTTTTCAAACCGTCTAAGTCAGCGAATAAAATAAAATAGGAGGTTTGCGTGCGTCGAGCAATTTTCAATTGTTGATCGGCTAGTAAAAAAAAGCCTCGTCGGTTATATAATCCAGTTAATTCATCGGTCACGGATAGCTTCCTTACTTCTGCTTCTGCCCTCAGACGTTCTTGGATTTCGTGTTCTAAACGTTGATTTTGTTCGAGCAGTTGTTGGCGTTGCTGTTGAATGAGTAATTGATTTTTTACTCGCATCAGCACTTCCTGCTCTTGAAAGGGTTTGGTAATATAGTCTACACAACCCAGTTCAAAGGCTCGAACCTTGTTTTCCAGTTGTTCGAGCGCACTGATAAAAATAATCGGGATCTGATCACTCGCTTCCGATGCTTTTAACTTTTGGCAGACTTCGTACCCATTCATCTCCGGCATATTGATGTCAAGTAAAATCAGATTCGGTGGGTCGCGATGAATACCTTGGAGTGCCATTCTGCCGTTGAGGGCTTTACGGACAATATAGCCCTGTGACTCTAGAATTTTAGCTAACAAGCGCAAATTGTCTGGCGTATCATCCACGATGAGAATATTCGTTTCGGCCGCAAGTTTGAATAAAGCTGTCATTGTCTTATTCCTAAATCTGGGTGAGAGTTGCGATCGCTTCAAGCTGAAAGTTATCGACCAGAGATGTCATCGCCGCGATAAAATCTTGTTTCTCCTTGGGAATTTGAGCGATAAGTTCATAAAGCTTATTATCACTAAGATCGAGTGCGGCTTCATGAACTTCTGCAATCCACTTTGTGGGCATGGTTTTCAAGTCTGGAGTAAATATCTTTGGTGGCGAAGCTGATGATTCTGGCCGAACTTTTTCGGCGTAGCAGTAGCGCACACCCAAGTGATGAGCTATTTTGTCGAAAAGTGTGTCTTCAGTAAACGGCTTGGCAATGTAGTCATCGCAACCGACTTGCAGGCTGGCGATACGATCGTCCTCAAAAGCATAGGCAGTGAGGGCAATTATGCGTGTAATTTGTCTTCTGTCCTGTGACATTTGCCCTGAGTTATCTGCTGATGACTCATGACTCATGACTAATGACTGTTGTGCTCGAATCTGTCTCGTCGCTTCATAACCATCCATGACAGGCATTTGAATGTCCATCAAAATCAAGTCAGGGTGCCATGTTTGCCAACGATCGATCGCCTCTACCCCATTTTCCACCGCACACACCTCAAACCCAACTGACTCCAGCAGCGTCACCAGCAGTTGCCGATTTTCTAGAACATCTTCTACTACTAGAATTCGGTAGATAGGTTGCCCAGGTTCGATCCCGATAATCTGATCGCTAATTTCAGGTTCATCTAAATCAACCGACTCTGGTAGTTCCAAAACGACTTGGCAGGTAAAAGTCGAGCCTCGATTCAGGGTGCTTCGCACGGTGATATCCCCTCCCATCAGACGCGCAAACTCACGACTGATAGACAGTCCTAAACCTGTTCCTCGATCGTGGCAACCGCGATTGGTTTGCATGAAAGCCTCAAAAATTGATTCTAAATCTGAGGGAGAAATGCCAGGCCCGGTATCCTCAACTTCGAGACACAAGGTAATAGTTGGTTTAATATCGGGTGGATTAGTGGCGCGATCGCAATTTGTACCGGATGGCATATCATCTAATGAAAAAGCTCGTCCACGTAGGGCTATGCTTCCTGTTGTTGTAAATTTGAGCGCGTTCCCCAGCAGATTAATCAAGATTTGGCGAAGTTTTGCTTGATCGCCACACACATAACGGGGGACAGTAGCATCCCACTCGCTGCTCAGATGTAACCCTTTCTCAGGCGCTTTGATGGTAAACATCTCGTTAATAGAACCTAGCAGTCGATGCAGATTAAAACAGCTTTTACTCAGTACCAATTGCCCTGCTTCAATCCTAGACATTTGCAAAACATCGTCGATCAAGGTCAGCAGGTGTTCTCCACTACGGGTAATGATCCCTAAATGCTCTTGAAATTCTTCTGGGATATAGGGACTGCGGTTCATAAGCTGGGTAAATCCCAGAATGGCGTTGAGTGGCGTTCTGAGCTCGTGGCTCATGTTGGCAAGGAACTGGCTTTTGGCACGGTTGGCTATTGCTGCCCTTTCTGCAGCGTGTTCTAGGGCAGCTTGCGAAAATTCTAACACCGCCAGCATGAGGATATGTCTCATTTCGGCAGCAGCTTCTAACTCTGCAATCTGCCACGGATAAGACATCTCCCGCACTGTCTCTTGCCACAGTTCAAAGGATTGGCGGGGACACAGGTGCATTTTTCCAATTTCGTCGATCGACACAGCATCCTGTGGATTACCTGCCCAGTTTATGGTTTGAATTTGTTCGGGTCGGAACCAAAGGATATGGTATGACTTTTGTTTGGCATAGCATAGGAAGATTGAGATTGCTAAAACACCGCTAGCTCGCTCTTTGAATTGCTTGGCTTGGGGATACAACTGAGACAAAGAAGCTGTTGCAAACACTCGTTCTTTGTTCTGTTGCAGCAACCACTGCACGAGTTCGTCTACCTCAGCTTCAGATGGTGTTTCACCCACCAATGTCAGACGACCATCGAGCAGAATTGCAGCTCCCTGAGCATGAACTAAATCTAGCAATTGAGAAGCATTTTCGGTCAATACCTGTTCGATAAAATTAGAATCCCGCCGGAATGCCTGCTGAAGTTTATCCTGAATAGTTTTCGCCTGCGATCGGTAAACGTTCAATTCTCGCTCTTGCTGATGCACCAGTTCGATCGAGGCAAATTGTCCTAAAAATTCACAGCTTTTGCGAGTTTCGTAATCTACCAATCGCGGGCTGTAATGGTGACAGGCAATTAATCCCCAGAGACGCCGATCGTCAATTAACGAAATCGTCAGTGTCCCAGCCACTCCCATATTCTGCAAATATTCAATGTGGTAGGGAGATACTCCCCTTAACACACAAGCACTGAGATCCTGGGGTGTATTGGTTAGGGGATGGTTGGTGGGAATTAGGCGGGCCGGGGTGTAATTGATATTGGGAATTTGGCGCACCCAATTGCTGTAAAACAATTTGCGGGCGGGTACGGGAATATCGATCGCCGGGTAATGCAATCCCAAGTAGCTTTCTAGATAGCTTTCTTTCTCTTCAGCAATCACCACCCCATGCTCATCGGCTTCAAACCGATAAATCATAACGCGATCGAACCCTGTCATGGCTTTTACTTCTCTAGCAATGGTTTGAGCTAAATCAGAAAGACCGAGCGCAGTGCGAAAGTTGAGGATAACTGTTTGCAGACGCTGATAAAAATCCATTGCATGATTATTTTCAATAGTCAATTGGGGCTCTAGTTCCAGAATCAACTCATCGGGTCGCTGATGCACTGTGCTTCTAAAACTTTGAATTTTTCCGTCTTTTAGAGGTATTTTCAGATTAAAACTATTATGAATCTTGAGCTTTTCTTGATTGAGATACCTGACCATTTCTTGTACTTGCTCGTGACCAAATAGCCATGGCAATGGCTGACCTAGCAATTCTGCGACAGCAATGCCAAAAAACACTTCTACATTGTCACTTACTTGTAAAATATTGAGCGTTTTTTCTTGCAACAATAAAAGTATTCCGTGGGGCTGAATATGACCGGGAGCATATACTGATTCTTCACTGCATTCCTCTAAATTTGTTAAATCTAAAGGAGTAATTTCCGAAATCTTTGGTACTTTATGAGGCATTTTAGAGCAGTAGTTATCAATAAAAATCAAGGATGTTTTTTGGAAAACTTTACCAACAATAAAATTGAATTATTGTTGGCTGTGCCTAATTTCCTAAGCTGTTCGGCATTTAAAGGACTTGCGTAAGGTGCGTCAGCATCTAAGGTTTTCCGTTTCAGCGTAAGGGTTCGCGAATGACGCACCCTACTAGCCTCGTTACTGGTTAAATGCTCCACAGCTTAGTCCTAATCAAACGTTTAACTGCACAACAGCTTATAAATCCAATGGAGGAATTCCACTTGGGAAATTACCTCGAATTAGATTAATGATTTTCTCAAATTGATACTGGTTGGCGAGTTCCGTCAGATGAGTACCGAATTGAGTGAGTTCTGAGGAAAGTTGAGCTACCAGTTCAACGATCGCAACATCATCCCCACATAAAGCAGCATCTTCCAACTCAACCACCCATACTTTTGGTAATGTCGCCAGAAGCATTGGATCGAGGGAATCTGAAACGGAAGAGGCAACAGAACAGAAATAAGAAGGAAAACAATCTGTTCCCCGTTCCCCTTTTTCTGTTTCCTCTTCCTGATATACATACTCTAAACCTAGGTATTCCGCCATCTTAAGAAATAGGGTCTGTTCCCGGAAGGGCTTGCTGATGTAGTCGTTGCAGCCAGCAGCTAAGGCGAGGGCGCGATCGCTCTGGGAAGCCTGGGCCGTAAGTGCAATAATGATACTGTTCTGTCCGTCTTCCATTGCCCGAATTTGCTTCGTAGCCTCGTATCCATCTAACACGGGCATCCGAATGTCCATCCAGGTTAGGTCGGGTTGCCATTGTTGCCAAATCTGCACCGCTTGCTGTCCGTTGGTAGCTTCTTTTACCTCTAATCCTAATTGTGTCAGTAATCTGACCATTAGCAAGCGATTTTCTGCTTGATCATCAACCACCAAAATGCGATGATCCCCTTGACAGGGAGCCAGCCCAATCACGAGGCGATTATTCTCTTCGGGTGTAACATTAACTCCACTGATGGGGCTGACGGGAAGGGTAAATGTGAAGGTACTCCCCTGTCCCAGAGTGCTGCTAACAGAAATTTTTCCGCCCATGAGTTCCAACAATTTGCGACTAATGGTTAGACCTAGCCCCGTACCGCCGGTCAATCGCTTCCCAGCTTGAGCTTGCACAAACGCATCGAAGATGGTATTGAGTTCGACCGATGCAATCCCTACACCTGTGTCAGCGACTACAAACTGGAGAATCGGCCGAGTTGTGGTTAATGCCCCTGTACCAGAAGCCTGAATGCTGACTTGCAAAGTAATGCTTCCCCGATCGGTAAATTTGATGGCATTACTCACCAGATTGAGCAAAACCTGGCGCAGTTTTTGAGCATCGACCAGCATAAATTGGGGAACTTCTGGCGCAATCTCGAAACAAAGGTCAAGTCCTTTAGAACTTGCTCGTTCCGCCAACATATTTCGGAGGGAATGCAGCAGCGCAATTAAGTCCAATCCGCTTTGTTCAACTGTGTAGTGTCCCGATTCAATTTTCGAGAGATCCAGCACATCGTTAATCAAACTCAAGAGGTGATCGCCACTGCGACGAATTGTTTGCAAGTCTTCTTTTTGGTTGGGAGTTAGGGAGGAGTCATGGGTCATCACCTGAGCAAATCCTAGAATCACGTTGAGGGGAGTGCGTAATTCGTGGCTCATATTGGCTAGGAAGGTACTTTTTGCCAAGTTCGCTGCTTCTGCGGCTTCCATTGCGTGCTGCAGTGCCAGTTCTTTTTGTTTGCGATCGCTGATGTCTTTGTGCGTTCCAATCATCCGTAAAGGCTTACCATCTTCATCGTAGGCAACGACTTTCCCGTAGTTAGCGATCCACTTCCACTCACCTGACTGGCAACGCACACGATAGTCAAAGGCATATTTGAGAGAGCTATCTTGCAAGTTACTATTGAGAGCCTCAAAAACCCATAATTGATCATCAGGGTGAATCATCTGTTCCCAGATGTTCACATCCATCACCAACTCACCGGGCTTGTAGCCCAGCATCTCCTGGTAGTAGGAATTAATGTAAACTTGTCCAGTTTCAATTTTCCAATCCCATAGTCCATCTCCAGAAGCTTCTAGTGCCAGCATTAAGCGTTCTTCACTCAGTTGTAAAGCGGTTTCCGCTTGATGTTGTCGTGTCACATCGATCGCCACACCACCTAATAGCATTTGCCCAGATAAGTCGGGGATGAGAAATTTGTAAACCAGAAACTCAGCCAGGGTTCCATCTCGACGGGAGGCAATCTCAATCGTTTCAATTAGCTCGTTGGTGTGAGCAACCGTTTGGATATTGTCTAGAAATTGTTGGGCGAAGGCGGCGGGGTAAAGTTCAAAAATGGATTTTCCAATCACATTGTCAGTGGGTAGATCGAAGGTATTGAGATAAGTCTGGCTGGCATAGAGCATTACACCATTTTCATCGGTAATCCAGGCAGGGGCAGGGCTGTGATTCATGAAGGCTTGGAAGCGAGTTTCACTCTCTCGGAGTGCCTGTTCTGCTTGTTGGCGTTCCGCTTCGTTGCGTTTGCGATCGCTAATATCCCGGCAGATACAGAAGTTCATCATCTCATCTTCTAATTCCACCCGGTTCCAGCTAATTTCCACGTCATATACAGAACCATCCTTGCGGCGATGTTGCGTTTCAAACAGCGGAATAACCTCCTCTCTCTGGAGCATAAGTTGTAGTTCTTCCCTCCTCCATTCAGCATCCCAATCAAACACACTCAGATTCAGGGTTTCTTCTAGGGTGTAGCCCAGCATTTGAGCAAAACTGGGACTAGCTTCGACAACATTTCCGACCGAATCCATGACCACAACACCGTCCAGTGAAGTGTTGAAGAAGGTTTTACTCCGCAGGAGTTCCTGTTCTAGTGCAAGTTCGGCTTTTTTGCGATCGCTAATATCTTTCATGAAGCAGTAATGCCCCATAAATTGGTGCTGTTCGTCGTAAGTTGAAATCATCACCACTTGCTTATAAAAAACCGAACCGTCTTTACAAAGTCCTTTCGTTTCAACTTCAACTCTGCCCTCTTGCACCATCAGCCCATAGGCTGCAACCAGTTTTTCCAACTCATCGGGATCTACGGTTTTTTCCCAGGACATCCCGCTCATTTCTTCTGGCTGATAGCCTGCCACGTCAGAATATGCTTTATTGACATAGATGTAACGTCCTTGAGTGTCTATTTTGGAAATGCCGGACAGCGCATTTTTCATCACCTCACTCATTTCTCTAAGCTCTGCTTCTGCTTGTTTGCGATCGGTGATATCTTCAGAAAAACAAAGTAGGTACTGGGGCTGATGCTGCTCGTCGTAAATGGGAATCTTCATTGTATGCAGCCAACGTTTTCCCAGACAATGACTATCAATGACTTCTTCGATAATATTCTCAGTCTTACCTTTTTCAAAGGCTTCTCTATCCTTTTGGTCAAAAAATATAGCCTGTTCTGTTGGGAAAAAATCATAGCCACTTTTGCCGATCGCTTGTTCGGCTGATATGCCAAATAATCGTTCGCTGGTTTTATTCCAAAACTGAAATACGCCAAATCGTTTAGGATCTGCGTCCTTAACAAAAACCGCCACCGGTAAATTATCCAGCAGTGCTTGTAAGAAATTGCGAGTCTTTTGGATTTCCAGCTCTACTTTTTTGCGCTTACTAATATCAATAAACGTAACTACAGCTTGTATGATTTTACCGTGTTGATCGAACTCTGGGTAGGCATTAACTAATACCCAAGCACAACTATCAATTTCTTTTTTGATTCCTAAAACATAATTTTTGAGGGAACTTCCACTGGATAAAACCTGATTCACGGGATATTCCTCTAGGGGCATCACGCTGCCATCTTCCCGCACAAAATGCCAGGCCGGAGATATCGCAGTTTTTCCCAGCATTTGATCCATTGAAAGCCCTAGTAATTCACCAGCTCTTTCATTACATAATTGAATGCTGGTATCTGTCGCATGAATCACAAAACCTGCATTTAAGTTATCGATCAATTGCCGATATCTGGCTTCGCTGACCTGTAAAGCAAATTCAGCTTGCTTGCGCTCCGTAATGTCGGTGTGAGAGCCAGCCATCCGAATTACGTTACCTGCATCCTCCCAAAGTGCCTGACCGCGATCCAAAATCCATTTGTAAGAACCATCTTTGCAGCGAAGGCGATGTTCTGTGATATAAAAAGAAGTTTTCTTGGCAAAATGGTCTTGAACGGCTTGCATCACCCATCCCAAATCATCGGGATGTATCAGATTAGCCCATTCGTCTCGAATGTTTTGAATTTCATGGTCTTCATAGCCCAGCATTTCCTTCCAGCGACTAGAAAAGAAGACCTCATTGGTTTGAACATTCCAATCCCAAATGCCGTCATTATTCCCGCGTACAGACAGTTCCCAGCGTTCTTCACTTTCACGTAGTGCTGCTTCTGCTTGTTTGCGGTCAGCAATATTCCGGGCAATCTTTGAGGCTCCAATTATATTCCCTGTTTCGTCTTTAATGGGGGAGACACTCATCGAGACATCGATTAATGTTCCATCTTTCCTCAGCCTCTTTGTATCGTAGTGTTCGATGCGTTCTCCTCGCTGGATTTTGGTGAGAATTTCCTTTTCCTCATCTCGATAGTCTGCGGGAATCAGTCTTCTCCCTGATTGCCCTACTATTTCGGCCGCTGTATAGCCAAAAATTGTTTCGGCTCCTACATTCCAACTTGTAACTACACCCTCTAAATCTTTACTAAGAATGGCATCTTCCGAAGATTCAACGATCGCAGCTAGTCGGGCGATCGCAATTTCTGCCTGTTGTCGCTGGTGAATTTCCCATTGCAACTGGCGATTGGCTTTTTTGAATTTATCGACTTTGCAATAACTAACTTGTGCGAGATACACGATCCACATCAGCAGCAAAACTAAAACTAAACCACCAATTAATACAACTTTAGGCCAATAAAACTTGACACTTTCTACTAAATCTAAAGTTGGATAAACATCTATTCTCCAGTCTACACCATAGGCTTTAACTACAACTGTTTTCCAAACAGAATATTGAGACAAAAACTCTTGCCCGTAGATCAAATTTGTGCCATCATAGATAGCCACATTGTACCCCTGTGGCACTTTTAAAATACTGTCAAATAGAGTTTGAGACTGAAAAACTCCGACAATAAACCCGTCAAATCGCTCCCCTACAAATAAAGGAAGACTTGCTAGAAATCCTTGACCCCCTTGAAGGAGTGAAATATTGCGAGTTAAGACAGGTTGACGCAAATCACGAGCTACTTGCAAAGTGATTTTGCGACGCAGTTCCCGATTAAAATCTAGGTTTTGCGCTGCCTCATTCCCAGCCAAGGGTACAACCGATCGCACTTTAAATGATCGATCGACTAATTCGATCGCCTGATAACCGTAGAAATCCTTTACATAAGCCTCAGCATCGGCTTCCCAAAGAGCCTTTGGTGTACCGCCATTGGCTTCCCAGCGATTCGCCATTTGCCGAAGTGTCAGCACCCGAATGGATAATCCTTCGGTCAGTTGTGACTGAATCGCATTGGCTTCCTGCTGAATTAACTGCTCGATGTGAATTTGTCCGTTGATGGTTAGCTGTTGCCACGTAAATAAAACAGCAAGAGAAGCCACCAAACCAAGCAAAAGAGGTAGCAATCGTTTAAGTGGTGCTTGGTCTAAACTTATAATTACTTTGCGTTGAGGGCTTACCATAAATTAAGCGATATATGAATAGATATGTCTTCATTTTTTTTGGCTATACTAGGGTAGTTTAATCTTGCAATAAAACCCAGTTTTTAGCCTGAAAACCCGTTAGCGATAAGGAACTTTATAAAGTTTATACCCCCTAACTTGAGCTGTCAAATTCCATAGGCAAAAAATGTTGTTCCTGAACCCATAGCCCTTTAACTAGATTTAGAGAGGGCGATGAGCCACATCTGTTCAAATTGTAAATAGGTATTGTTTGCCAACATTGCCGACAAAACCAGTAGATTTGATGCTCACGAACGTGACGCAGCATTTGATTCGAGCAGCAGGAGCAGTGTGTAATAAAGACCTTTTTTTTAACTAAAGAGTATTTCACTCTTGTTGCAAAGTGCTGTAAGCTCGCTTGAAGCAGCAATAACATGACCCTAGGGAAAAAAATCAAGATGCACTAAAGAATACAACTGCTTAAGGAAAAGACACAACTTTAAACATTTTGTAATAATATTAATAGCGCCAAGAATGTTTATCCCACAATACGCACATTGTTACACACCTTGTAAGGTCACATCTGTTTTTTGAGAATTCTACACTATTCAGAGGCAATTTATGAAGGTATCACGGGCCGACAGTCGGGTGTAAAAAATGCGGTATCCGGAACAATCGATTCCTTCGCCACCGAGGGGATGCTGTTAGTCCCAGAAGCACTGAGACAGGGTGTAACTCAAAGTCAATATTCTCTTATACAGCAGCAGCCTTTAACCTGCATTTCCTACGGCATGATCTTGCCAGTAAGCGACACTGAATGAAAAGAAACAGTCAATAATTTTATTCGCAATCAAAGTTCGACGAACCTGTTGAAAAAAGTGATCGGGCGCAATTCTCCTTTCCTACCAATGAGTGTCGCCGAGCAAGATAAATGTATTTAATCCCCAATCGGCTAAGGTGCTTGGCGCGCACCCGATGGATAGGGGTAATACTAAATCTGCGTTAAAAACCCCTTGCTGCGACTTGACGATTGAAATCGCTCAAGAGTCAAACTTTCGTCCTCGTTGAGAGCGACTAAGAAACAAAGGGGTATTTAAGCCGGATTTCATATAAGCTGCGGATATTGTCAGGGCAAGTGTGATGACCACTGCAACCAGTGGCGTCAATAGGCTCTAAACTGGATTCAGGAAGGCGCGCAGCCCAGGTTTAGGAGGGTCATCAGTGACAGAAAAAAGTTATCAATCGTCTTCTCTACCCACCTACGCGCGAAAGGAACTGCGGGAATTAGTTCGATCGCAGTTAAGGGCCCTGTTGGAAGAAGGAGACTTTAAAGGAGCAAAAGCGATTTTGCACCCGGTGCAGGAAGCAGACATAGCTGAAGCTATCGAAGGCCTGCCAGAAACCATGCAAGTAATAGCTTTCCGCTTGCTTTCCAAAGACGAAGCCATCGCAGTTTACGAGTATCTCGACTCCAGCGTTCAGCAGTCCCTCTGCGAAAAATTCAAACGCCAAGAAGTCATTGACATTGTAGACAAAATGTCCCCGGACGATCGAGCTAAACTCTTTGACGAACTGCCGGCAATATTAGTCCGTCGTCTGTTGGGTGAATTAAGCCCGACGGAACGCGAAGCTACGGCTCAACTTTTGGGTTACGAAGCCAGTACCGCCGGTCGGATCATGACCCCGGAATATATTTCTCTCAAAGAAAGCTTTACCGTCGCCCAAGCTTTAGACAGAATTCGCTCTTTGGCTAAAACTACCGAAACAATTTATTCTCTTTACGTCACTGACGCCGGACGCAGCTTGACCGGTATTTTATCCCTGCGGGATTTAGTCACTTCGCCCCTCGACAAAACTGTCGGCGAAATTATGACCCGCGACGTAGTTTCTGTTCAAACAGGAACGGATCAAGAAGAAGTAGCTAGGCTGATCCAGCGTTACGATTTTTTAGCTGTGCCCGTTGTAGACCGCGAACAGCGTCTGGTCGGCATCATTACAGTTGACGATGCGATCGACATCTTAGAACAAGAAGCAGCCAAAGATATTTATACCTTGGGCGGCGTCCAGTCCGGCGGCGACAATTATTTTCAGACCGATTTAATCACCGTTGCCCGCAAAAGGGTCGTGTGGCTGTTTGTTCTGCTTTTAACTAATACTGTCACCGGCGCAATTATTAGAGCTCAAGAAGATATTTTGAACCAAGTAGTCGCCCTAGCAGCCTTTATTCCCCTGCTGACTGGCACTGGAGGCAATGTCGGAGCTCAGTCCTCAACTGTTGTAATTCGCGGTTTGAACACTGACGAAATTACCGCAATGGGCCCGTTTCAAGTAATTATTCGGGAGGGGATGGCGGGAGCGCTGCTAGGAGCTATATTGGGGACTGTAGCGACGGGCTGGGCTTACACTCTGCAAGGGAGTTTAGAAGTTGCACTCGCGGTGGGAGTGAGTTTGTTTGCGATCGCAATTTTAGCTTCTATTGCCGGTTCAGCTCTGCCGTTTCTATTTCGTTCTTTGGGTTTAGACCCCGCTTTAATGTCTGCTCCCTTTATTACCACCGCAGTTGATGTCCTCGGGGTGTTGATTTATTTCACTTTAGCTAGACAAATTTTGCAGCTTTAATATATTTAATTACATGGCTGTCAATAACAAACTTAATGGGTTTTTCACCATTACTAAATTCGGCGCCTGCGTGCAATTCCCTACCGGATAGCTGCGCTCGCGTACTTTATTCTTATCCGCATACTTGTACCAGTTGAAAAAAATAATGCAATTATAGGCCCGCGCTCCCAACTCCGAGCTTCATCAGTCATTCCACATCTAAAACCTAAAATCTAAAATCTAAAATGGTATTAGCCTATGTCATCATCCAATTCACCAACGAAAATCCAAAGTCCCACGTCCAGCAATTTGTTAGAAACTGCTGAATTGGTTTTTCTTGCTGCCTCTGCTGTGGGATTAGCTGCTAGTTTAGTTTGGGGGCAGAGCGTTTATGCTCAAGTGCCTGTAGTGATTGCGTTGGTGTTGAATTTTGTGAATCGGCAGAAGCTGCACAGGCAAGTTAAAGCAAGTACGGCGGCTACGTTCGATCGGGTAAATCAACAAGCAGCTACTACCGATCGCGCGATCGAGCAATTGCAACTTGCTGTTAATGCTTTAGACGAAGCTGTTGCTCAAACATCTCGCGAAAATCTCAATGTTGGGCCTGGAGAAAACGTACACTCTCTAATTTCAGCAATTGAGAACCTGCGCCAGCGACTAATAATTTTAGAAAAAACTATTAAAATGATTCAAAGCGAGATCGAACTCACCAGCCGCCAATTCAAACAGCGACCGGAGTTGCAACAAGTCGAAACTTTGACAACAATAATTCTGGACTTGCAGCAGTTTATCAACGAACTGCCACAGTGGGGCAGTTTGCAGCAGCGGCAGCTAACAGAACTTCAGCAAAAAGTAGACAATGCTTTGGCTGAGCTCTCAGAAGAAATTGCTGTAATTCCCAACCGCGTGCAAGAGGCGCTAGCTAGTCGCGGTGGGGCAATTAACCCACAGTTGAGTTCTGGTTTGAATGCCGATCAAAAGAATGGTTATCGACCTAAAACCCAGAATGAGAAAATTCGCCAGAAATATCCCAGAGCTTATGTCAAGTGGAGTCAGGATGAAGACGAAAATTTGAAGAAAGAATATGCTAGCGGTCAACAAATTGACGAATTAGCTCAGAGATTTCAGCGACAGCCTAGTGCGATTCGTTCGCGATTACAAAAATTAGGATTAATCGAATAATGGTAATATCATTTCCGGTTACACCGGAATGATGTTGACTGTTGACGGTTGACTGTTCACTGTTCACTGTTCACTGTTCACTGTCAACAGTCAACAGTTAACTCGAATTTACTATTCCGATGGTAACGGATTTGATATAATTTGTAACCACAAAAAACAGTCAACAGTCAACAGTCAACAGTCAACAGTCAACTGACAAAGCGATCGCCCTGTTTTTTCAAAAGAGCGATCGCTTTGTTTCTGTATTCAGTACCGGCTGCCAACAGCGGGCCACTAACATCACATCTCAAGGCTTTTTAGCCTGGGTCTACCTCATTTTAGAAATCTTGGGGTAACAAAGAACTTAAACGCTCCAACAAAGGATCGGAATTCCGAGGAGGAGCAACTTCAGCATCAGACACTACATTATCATCCGCTACAGACTCAGACTCAATCGGGTCAGGCTCTACTACTTTTGAAACTTGGGCAAAAGAAACTTGAGCAAACTTACTGTTAACACTCCCCTGCAACTGATCCAACTGGGCGCCCAGTTGACTCAGGTGATGTTCCAGTCCCTCCAAACGGCTTAATTCCTCTGCCGAAACATTGTGCTCAAACTCAGCAAATTTTTCCACAAGTTCAGCAATACGCTGTTCCAACCGCTGAAAGCTCTGTGTAGAGCTAGCAGACTCAGATACAGACAAAAACTGCCACAAAGCTTGCTTGCAGAGATTGCTGAAAGTCTGATACTTCGTGAAAGCCAACTCTTTTTCAATAGCGGCCAGCAAAGTTTGATCCGCAGCATCTTCCGTAAACGCCACCGAGAAATTCGCCTTATTTTTTGCCCACAGTGCCATAGGGTTCAAGCCTTAATGCGTTACTTTATCGTGGCTAGCTGAGCCTCAGCATAAATAAACTGTCCCAAAGCATTAGCTTTCCGGGAAGGCTGAGCCAAGTGAGCCTTAAGATTGGCGTCTTTAAGCAAAGGTTGCAAAACCTCCCAGAAAAACTCGCCGCCACCGCCAGTCAGAACCACATCCGTCACCCGTTCCGGCAGCCACTGGACCAAACGTTCGGACAGTTCGTTAGCGAAAGCCTCCCGCAAATCCTTAATAATCGGATCTAAATTAGTCGGCTTAGTCGCTCCTCTGGGGCGGTAAAAACGCTGGCCCTCGGGTTTATTCACCGCTTCCAGTAAAGACAGAGATTGAGGGTCTGCACCCGGAATTTTTGAGGCAACTTGTTCGTAGAACTTGTTCATTGCGAAGGAATCGCTCTTAGAAGCGGCCCGGGCGAACCGGAAACGATCGACCATTAACAAATCGGTAGTTTGGTGTCCGATATCAACAACAGCCACCGACAGTTCGGGCAACTCCGGCGTAAACTCCTTGTTATCTTGAGCCTCGCACCAAATCAGGCTGCCGAACCCTTCCGGCATCACCCAAACGTGACTGATATTAATATCAACACGCTCGCCCCGGTACACCACAACGTGGGGAGAGCGCAGTTGGCTGATAATCTCTTCCTTTTCCTTCTCAAACTGATCCTGCGAATAAAACGGCAAACCCAGCACAACTGCTATGTCGCCTTTCATCTGGAAATATCCAGCACAGGAAAAGACCTTAACCAAAGCATCTACTACTTTCGACTGGTCAGCGCCACCGAGATTAGCGCCAAAATCTGCCGCCAATTGACCGATCGCGTAGCCCTTGCCCTGGTACTCCAGCCACATATCCAACAGAGGGTCTGTTGCTTTGGACTCAAAGCTGCCACCCCGCACCTTTTCCACGGGCATAGTAGCCACGTTGGCAGGGATGAAAACAACGCTACTAGGGTTGCGACTCACGCAAGCTTTAGTTGCCGTCCGACCCAAATCAGCACTAATAATCGATTTGTTAGAAGCGACTTTAGTCTGCTGGGTCAGCATAGCCGAATTAGGAACAAGCTGTCTAGTTGTCATTGAAATGTGTTACCTCACTGAGCCTCACCATTATCATGCCTTATCCCTTGACACTGCCACGCTTAAAGACAGTGGGTTTTGCGGCGATTCTTCTAACTCTACCTAGATCGGTATCGAAATCAGCACCAAACATTATATTCGGGACGATCGCCCTTACCGTAACTAACCTAACTTTTTCTGGAGCCATCGTCCTCGAAGCTCTGTTGCCTGAGAGTGCATTGTTAAGTTAAATTTAGTTAAGATTCTGAGTGTAAACTTTTGTCGCACTTCTCCGACACCGCGATCTTACCCGATCTGTCCCCAATTCAAGGCATCCGCATTTATGAAAATTTCTTGGCGAACTATACTACTTTGGACTTTACCCGCCTTAGTCATCGGCTTTTTCTTGTGGCAGGGGGCCTTTGCCCCATCCCCCGCAGAAATGAGCAAGAACACCGCCAGCACCCGTCTGAGCTACGGTCGATTCTTAGATTACTTAAACGCCGGTCGAGTGACCAGCGTTGACCTTTACGACGGAGGTCGGACGGCTATTGTCCTAGCAGTCGATCCCGAACTGGACAATCACGAGCAGCGGTGGCGGGTAGACTTGCCCTCAAATGCCCCGGAACTGGTTTCTAGGCTCAGAGACTCCAAAATCAGCTTCGACACCCACCCACTACGCAACGACGGTGCTGTCTGGGGACTTTTAGGCAATCTAGTATTTCCCCTCTTGTTAGTAGGAGGCCTGTTTTTCCTCTTCCGCCGCGGTGGCAACGTTCCCGGCGGCCCGGGCCAAGCCATGAACTTTGGCAAATCCAAAGCTCGCTTTCAAATGGAAGCTAAAACAGGCGTACTGTTCGACGACGTAGCAGGCGTTGAGGAAGCCAAAGAAGAACTTCAAGAAGTGGTGACATTCCTCAAAAAACCCGAACGCTTCACCGCAGTCGGGGCGAAGATTCCCAAAGGCGTGCTGCTAGTGGGCCCTCCCGGAACCGGTAAAACCTTGCTGGCAAAAGCGATCGCAGGGGAAGCCGGCGTGCCTTTCTTCAGCATCTCCGGTTCAGAATTTGTGGAAATGTTCGTCGGTGTCGGCGCTTCCCGCGTCCGCGACTTGTTCAAGAAAGCTAAAGAAAATGCTCCTTGCATCATCTTTATCGATGAAATCGATGCAGTGGGCCGCCAGCGCGGCGCCGGTATCGGTGGCGGTAACGACGAACGGGAACAAACCCTGAACCAGTTGCTGACCGAAATGGACGGTTTTGAGGGCAATACTGGCATTATCATCATTGCTGCCACGAACCGCCCCGACGTGCTCGACTCAGCGCTGCTGCGTCCGGGACGTTTTGACCGCCAAGTTAGCGTAGATACGCCGGATATCAAAGGCCGCTTGGAAATTTTGGAAGTTCACGCGCGCAACAAGAAGCTGTCTACAGAGATTTCTCTGGACGCCATCGCCCGCCGCACTCCTGGTTTTACCGGTGCTGATTTGGCTAACTTGCTCAATGAGGCTGCTATTTTAACCGCCCGTCGCCGCAAAGAAGCGATTACGATGCTCGAAATTGACGATGCAGTCGATCGCGTGGTAGCAGGTATGGAAGGCACTCCTTTGGTGGACAGCAAGAGCAAGCGTTTGATTGCTTACCACGAAATCGGCCACGCGATCGTCGGTACAATCATTCAAGCCCACGATCCAGTTCAAAAAGTTACCTTAGTACCTCGCGGACAGGCCCGCGGCTTGACTTGGTTCATGCCCAGCGAAGACCAAGGTTTGATTTCTCGATCGCAAATTTTAGCCCGGATTAGCGGTGCTTTGGGTGGCCGCGCAGCCGAAGAAGTAGTTTTCGGCGATGCCGAAGTAACCACCGGTGCCGGCAACGACTTGCAGCAAGTCAGCGGTATGGCGCGCCAAATGGTGACTCGCTATGGGATGTCTACCTTGGGCCCGATCGCCCTGGAAGCCCAGCAAAGCGAAATTTTCCTTGGCCGCGACTACACAGCGCGATCGGAATATTCCGAAGAAATAGCCTCTCGGATTGACGGACAAGTTCGATCAATTGTCGATCACTGCTACGACGATGCCCGCCGAATTATTCGCGAAAATCGCACCGTGATCGATCGCTTAGTCGATTTGTTGATCGAAAAAGAAACCATCGACGGCGAAGAGTTGCGCCTAATCGTTTCTGAATACACTTTTGTTCCTGAAAAAGAACAATACGTTCCTCAGCTTTAAGACTTGTTTAAAAAGTAGGGACACGGCATTGCCGTGTCTTTAAAAAGTAGGGACGCAACACTATTGCCACGTCCCTACTTTTTTATTAAACTGTCAATAATATTAAACCGCCCCTAAACACCAATTAACGCAGATGAATACTACATTTGCCCTACATACTAAGAATTTGTCATTTTTTTTTATAGCAGCTTTTATTTTTGTTTGTGTCAATACTTTGAGCGCCCGCGCCGAAAAATTAAGATGTTTTGTAGATATTTGCATCGACCCCAGCAGCGTTGAATTAAGTAAATCCGATATTCCGGGTGCTCCTTCTTATCCAGTCAGAACTATTTTAGGAACTCAACAGTTTAGTAACCAGAAATTGTTGGCGCAAATGGAAGTTAACTGCCAGCAGCGACAGTTTAGAACCGTCATAGTTAGCGAAGATGGCGAAAATTGGTCGAATTTCGATCCGAGATGGACTTTAGTCGATCGCAACTCATCTTTGTCTCGGCTGGTTGACTATACTTGTCAATTGGCGATCGCAGAACAAGAGAATAAATAAGTAGACCCAGAAAAAAAACAGATCACCTATATCTTCAACCCTGGGCTTGCGGGTGCAAGTCTGACCAGCAGCCCTTGAAACCGCCGAGTGTTAATATTACACTCAATCTAAAATCTAAAATCTAAAATCTAAAATCGGATGACCAACCCCACCGAATACCGGCAAAGACGCGAACAATTAATGGCAAAAATTGGCAGCGGGACGGCGATATTTCGCAGCGCGCCCGCAGCCGTCATGCACAACGATGTAGAATATGCTTACCGACAAGATAGCGATTTTTTCTACTTAACCGGTTTCAATGAAGCTGCGGCGGTAGCAGTGCTCGCGCCGCACCACGAAGAACACAAATTTGTGTTGTTTGTGCAGCCAAAAGACTTGGAAAAAGAAACTTGGCACGGTTATCGCGCCGGAGTAGAAGGCGCTAAGGAATTGTACGGCGCGGATGAAGCTTTCCCCATCGCCGAACTTGCCGAAAAATTGCCGAAATATTTAGAAAAGGCCGATCGCATATACTATCACTTCGGGCGCGATCGTAGTTTCGACCAAACAGTCCTCAATCACTGGCAGCGCTTGATGGCAACCTACCCCAAACGCGGCACAGGCCCCACAGCAATCGAAGATTCCAACATCATTTTACACCCGATGCGGCTGGTGAAAAGCGAAACTGAATTAGCATTAATGCGAAAAGCTGCTAATATCTCAGTTGCAGCGCACAACCGCGCCCAAGAATTCGCCAAACCGGGCAGATATGAATATGAAATTCAAGCTGAAATAGAACATACTTTTGGCTTAAATGGCTGCACTCCCGCTTACCCTTCAATTGTTGCATCCGGTTACAATTCCTGCGTCCTCCACTACATCGAAAACAACCGCCAAATGCAGGAAAACGATTTGTTGCTAATAGATGCCGGTTGTGCTTGCGACTACTACAACGCCGATATTACTCGCACCTTTCCTGTTAGCGGCAAATTTACAGCCGAACAACAGATAATTTATGACTTAGTTTTGCAAGCACAATTGCAGGCAATTAGTCAAGTATATCCGGGAAATCCTTACAGCAAAATTCATGAAACGGCAGTGCGCGTTTTGGTGGAAGGTTTAATGGATTTAAAACTTTTAGTGGGGGACATTGAAGAGATAATTAAAGAAGAGAAATACAAGCCATTTTATATGCACCGCACTGGTCATTGGCTGGGATTGGACGTGCACGATGTCGGCGTTTATCAGTACGGCGAAAATTCGCAAGTTTTGCAGGCAGGACAAGTGCTGACGGTGGAACCGGGGATTTATATTTCTCCTTATATTAAACCCGTTGAAGGACAGCCGGAGGTTCCTGAAAAATGGCGCGGTATTGGTGTCAGAATTGAAGATGATGTTTTGGTGACGTTGGAAAGTCATGA
The DNA here is from genome assembly GCF_036701555.1 of Microcoleus sp. Pol10D4. Lineage (NCBI taxonomy): Bacteria > Bacillati > Cyanobacteriota > Cyanophyceae > Oscillatoriales > Microcoleaceae > Microcoleus > Microcoleus sp. Pol10D4. Next base: position 39,806 of record NZ_JAUBRA010000021.1, on the reverse strand, counting down.
AGTCTTGACGGCGGGAGTTCCTAAATAAAGGAAAAGTAGAAGGCTTTGGGGAGAAGTCAAGAAAGATTGATTAATTAAGTTAGCAGTAAAGGCTTGAGCTTTGTTAGTATTAACTTGAAAAAGCTCAAGTCCGCAACTGCTAAACCTAGAGCAATTATGTGTATTGATCCTACCAAGATCGATCGACCTCTTGAAACCTGCGAAGCATTAGTAGCAGAGCAAAAAGCAAAAATTCGGCAACTTGAAGGGGATTTGCAGCAGCAGAGAGAATTGTGCCAGAAATTAGAAGCACAACTCAAAGCAGTCGAGAATGCTGGCTTTTCGGGTTCCGTAACTAAATTTGATATCACCGAGGACGATCGCATTCCGTTAATCGCCTCTCTGGAAAAAAGCCAAGAAATGTACCGAACTCTCATCAAACATTATCCGAATGGCTCGGTGTTTTTGTTTGATCGCGATTTGCGCTATACTCTGGTTGACGGCCAAGGTTTGGCAGTAGTTGGTTTGTCCAAAGAACTGTTGGAAGGCAAAACATTGTGGGAAGTATCCCCACCTGAAGATTTGCCACTTTTTGAGACTACATATCGCGCTGCTTTGGCAGGAAAAGAGAATACTTTTGAATATAAATACGGCAATCGCGTTTATTCCACAACAATCGCTCCCGTCAAAAACGACCAGGAAGAAATTTTTGCAGGCATAGTCGTTACTCAAGATATTACTGAAAAAAAACAGGCAGAAATAGCGCTGGAAGAAATCACAAATCAGCTCGAAATTAAATATCAAAAGCGCACTGAAGACTTGAGAACAGCCAACGAGCAATTGCAGGAAGAAATTCTCTCTCGCTGGCGCGCAGAAAAAGCTCTGCGGGAAAGCCAGGAACAGCTAGAATTGTTTTTCTCTCAATCTTTAGATGGCTTTTTCTTTATGATGCTGGACGAACCAGTGCAATGGGACGATAGCGTTGACAAAGAAAAAGTCTTGGATTACATATTTGCTAACGGGCGGGTAACGAAGGCAAATGATGCTTTGATAGGTCAATACGGGGGTACGAGGGAAGAGTTTATTGGTCGGACGCTTTACTCTTTTTTATCGCACAACTTGACTGGCGGCAGAAAGATAATAAGGCAATTTTTTGAGGCTGGCAGAATTCACCTCGAAAATGAAAATCGCAAGTTTGACGGGGTTCCATTTTGGGTAGAAGGCGACTATATTTGCATTTACGATTTCCACGGCAGAATCGTCGGGTATTTTGGCGCGCAGCGCGATATTAGCGATCGCAAAAAAGCAGAAGCAACCCTCAGAGATAGCGAAGAACGCTTTCGGGCCACCGTCGAACAAGCGGCAGTCGGCATTACCCACCCTGACGAAACAGGCCGCTATTTGCGAGTTAATCAAAAATTCTGCGAGATAGTGGGATATACTGCGAGCGAACTGCTGTCGCGAACTTGGATGGATGTTACTTACCCAGAAGATATAGATGCAGATTTAAAACAAAACAAAAAATTATTTGCCGGGGAAATTGACAGTTTTAAAATGGAAAAACGCTTGCTGCACAAAGACGGCACTGTAGTTTGGGTAAATATTACAGTATCGCTCATCCAAGAACCGCTGAGCAGGGCAATTTACAATGTAGTAGTGACAGAAGATATTAGCCATCGCAAAAAAACAGAAGCAGCGCTGAAAGAAAGCGAAGAAAGGTTCCGACAGCTAGCAGAAAACATTGAAAGCGTGTTTTGGATGGTAAACGTTCAACCCCAGGAAATTATTTATATCAGTCCGGCTTACGAAAAGATTTGGGGCAGAAGCTGCGCTGATTTGTATGCTTACGGGCGCTTTTTTGCAGATTCCCTCCATCCAGAAGATCGCGAGCGCGTTATTGCTAATTTAACTAGACAAATTGAGTTGGAAGACGAAATAGAATATCGAATTGTCAGGCCGGACGGCAAAATTCGCTGGATTCGCGATCGGGCTTTTCCGATTAGAAATCAATCTGGTAAAGTTTACCGCATCGTGGGCATTGCAGTAGATATTACCGCACGCAAACAGGCCGAAAAAACCATCCGCGAAAGTGAAGAACGCTTCCGCCAGTTAGCAGAAAATATCCAAGATTCCGTCTGGCTAATGTCTGCGGAATTCACCGATTTATTGTATCTGAGTCCAGCTTACGAACAAGTCTGGGGGCGCTGTCGGGAAGAACTGTATGCTGAGCCATTAAAAATGATGGAGTGGGTGCATCCAGAAGATAAACTCCTGTTGGCAGAGGCAATGGGGCGAGTGTTGCAGGGCGAGTCCACCAATACCGAATATCGGATTTTTCTGCCAGACGGCACAATTCGCTGGGTGTGCGATCGAGCTTTTCCCATTTACGACGAATCGGGCAAAATTTACCGCATCGCGGGTATTGGCGAAGATATCAGCGATCGCAAATTTACCGAAGCCCGCATCCAAGCAGCACTCCGCGAAAAAGAAGTATTGATCAAAGAGATTCACCACCGAGTCAAAAATAATATGCAGGTAATTTCCAGCTTGCTGCAACTTCAAGCTCAATATATTGAAGACGAACCGACGCTAGCTTTATTTGAAGAAAGCCAGACCCGTATCCATTCAATGGCTCTGATTCACGAGCAACTGTATCAATCCGAACATCTCGATCACATCGACCTTCCCCCCTACGTCGAAAACTTGGTTGCTAATTTGTATCAATCTTTTGGTTGCGGCAACACTGCCATCCAATTCAATCTCAACCTTGACCCAATTTATTTAAACATAGAAACAGCAATTCCTTGCGGTTTAATTATTAACGAAGTAGTTTCTAATTCCTTAAAATATGCTTTTAGCCAAAGTTTGGCAGGTGAAATTAACATAGAATTTAATGAATTAAGTTCTCAGGAACTCCAATTAATTATTCAAGATAATGGTAGCGGATTCCCGGCGGGTTTCGACGTAGAAAATGCTGAAACATTAGGATTGCGATTAGTGAGAATGTTGTCTTGCCAATTAGAGGCGAGTATTGCCATTGACAGTCAGTGTGGAACCTGCTATACTCTAATTTTTAAAGAGTTAAATTATCGGCAGCGCATTTAAGGAAAAATGAACCCTATAAAAATTTTGGTTGTCGAAGACGAAGTTATTGTAGCGCAAGACATAGCAGGCCGATTAAAAAAACTGGGATATGCAGTAACAGCTACAGTTTCTTCAGGAGAAGAAGCAATTCAAAAAGCTCTAGAAAACCCGCCCGATTTAGTGTTGATGGACATCGTGCTTAAAGGTGAAATAGACGGGGTAACAGCGGCCGAAAAAATCCGAACTAATAGGAATGTGCCCACAGTATTTTTAACAGCTTATGCCGACGATCAAACGCTGCAAAGAGCGAAACTTACAGACCCATTCGGTTATATTATCAAACCATTTCAACAAAATGATTTGCGGGTGGCGATCGAGATTGCCCTGCACAGACACGAAATCGAAACCAAGATGCGAGAATCTCTCAAAGCCGCGGAAGCAGTCAGAGAGTCGGTGGAAGAAAAATCGCACCGCCAAAACCAGTATATTTCAATGGCCGCTCACGAATTGCGGAACCCGCTCAACGCGATTTTAATTTCTGCGGAACTTCTGGATCTCGATCGAACTCGCAGCCGTGACGAATCCCAAGTTAGAACCCTGCGGCTGGTGCACTCAGCTACCCAAAAGATGAACCAGCTAATCGACGATATGCTGTTCATGGGCAGGGCAGAAGCAGGCCAACTCAAATGCAATCCATTACCGATAAATTTAGTCGAATTTTGTCACGACTTGCTCGCTCAATTGCAGTTAGGAAATGAAGCCAAGCACAAACTAACATTAATCTCCTCAGATGTTACCAGTGCAATATTAGATCAACAATTGCTGCACGGCATTATTTCTAACTTAATCGTCAACGCCATCAAATATTCCCCTAACGGCGGGCAAGTCACCTTGGAATTGGAATACCGTCAACCAGGCGAGGGAGACAAAGAAGCTATTTTCTGCTTATCTCCTCAGTGTTTGTTTGGCAATTCCCAATTTACAAATATTAACTCTCCCTCACTAATTCTGCGTATTCGAGACGAAGGTATCGGCATCCCAGAAACTGAAGTAGGGAAAATATTTGAAATGTTTTACCGCTGCAAGAATACGGGAAAGATTAAAGGTAATGGTTTAGGATTAACAATTGTTAAAAAAGCTGTGGAATTGCAAGGAGGGGCGATCGCCTGCGAAAGCAAAATGGGCATGGGTACAACCTTCACAGTCGCGCTTCCTTACGTTGCCCTTTCCTGTAAGACTCAACGAGAAACAAATTAAGGCGTTGCTGAATCAAGGTATGAATACCCCAGGAATGGGAATATCGTCAAACTTCAAGTAATGTATTAATAACTTAATAGAATGCTTGAGCATTTCCTCACATTTAGAATAACAAAGAGTCTTACGATGTAGCCGGGCCAAATAATGTCTTAGTCTGGTATTTTCCCCTTCTACTCGGGTCATATAAGTCTTGCTAATAATCTGATCCCCATCAGGAATAAACATGGGATATACAGACCATCCATCAGTTACATAAAAATAGCATTTCCATGCACTTACTTGGTCCCATAATGGTTCAAATGTCTTAGCGCTATGATCCCCTAATACCCATCCTAAAATTCCTGGTTTAAAGTGGTCAACCGCTGTCCACAGCCATATCCTGTCTGTTTTTTTTTTACATAAGTTTGTAATTCATCGAGCTCACCAACTTCTGGGATGACTTCAGGATCATAAACATCTGGCAACTGTTTTCCGACTTGTTTTACCCAATTTATTACTGTGGTATGATGAACACCCTTAACTCGTTCTATCGCCCGTAAACCCATACCATTGACATACATTTTTAGGCAATCACGTTTGATGGCCTCGCTATAACCTCGCTGGGGCTCATACTCATTGATGAATTGACGACCACATTGGACACAAATGTGATTCTGTTTTCCTTTTTTCTTGCCGTTTTTACGGATATGGGTTGATTTACATTCTGGGCATTGCATAAATTATTCCTCCTATTCATACTCTAACTCAGCAACGCCCAAATTAAATGCCACTACAAACACTAATCAAAGTGTTGCAAAATCCACTCTACCGCCACCGCTAAATTTGCTGCAATAAAATCCGGTTTAGTATGATGCTGATACTCCCCACTCAACACGCTTTCCCCGTAACCAGTCTGCACCAAAATGCCAGTACAGCCGGCATTGTGAGCCATATCAACATCAGTCGCTTTATCCCCCACCATAAAACTATTTCGCAAATCTAAATCCTGTTCCCAAGCGGCCGCTACCAACATCCCTGTATTTGGTTTTCGCCACGTTGTATACCGCGTAAATTCTGGATTGGTTCCGCCTTCGGCTGCGCTTAAATAAGGACAGTAATAAAGAGCATCTAACTTGGCTCCTGCTTCATTTTCTAATAACTGACAAAGGCGTTTGTGCAAAGCTTCAACGTGGCTAACCGGATAATAACCCCTCGCTGGACCCGATTGATTGGAAACCAAACAGCAAAATATTTCTTTGTCATTTAAACGGCGTACAGCTTGGGCTACTCCGGGGATTAAATGCAAATCTTCTACTTTGTGAATGTAACCTGCTTCGATATTGAGAACGCCATCTCTGTCAAGAAATACTGCTCGTTTCATTGTTGTATTGTTGCTTAAAAATAGGGTTTAGGGTGAGGATGCGGCAGTGTTAGTTGGTGTTAACTTAAGCCTAAAAACCTTTGTATCTATCGTTTAGAGTCGAGTCTAGATCCCCCTAAATCCCCCTTAAGAAGGGGAGTAGGGGTTGACTTTGAGTGTTCCAGTCCTCCTCTTTTTCCGCTTAGGACTTTGACTACTCTTGTCCCCCCCTTATTAAGGGGGGTTAGGGGGGATCGGGAAGACTGGACAAGGAAGACTATAGGCTGGCACAGCGAAAATCTATGTACGCTCGTCATTCTAAAATAGATTGTTTGCCTAACCATTCGCGGAAACTATCATGATACAAACTATAGCAAATTTCTCCTCCATTTTCTTGTTTATTTAAGAACTCGATCCAATTGTCTAACACTTTTTCAACATCGTATTCATCCTCATCAATTATATTGGATATCGCACTTACAGACAAACCTGCTGTCGCTCGTACCAAAACATTCAGCACAGACAACTCGATCGCCGATAAACCCTCACCTCTCATCCGCAGCCAGTGGTTTTGATAATACGCTGCTAAACCGGGAGGAAGTTCAGGGACAAGTGAGGACTCTCCCAGATTAGCATCGAGGTGTGAATTCTTGTTAATGGCAGGTAACATCTGACTCAGATACATGAAATTGTTTTCGCTGACAGTGGCGAGTTGTTGGCAGAATTCGGGTTGAGTTAAATCCGGTGCGGTTGATAGGTATTGCTGAATGTAGTTAAGGACATCTTCCCGATTTTGGGCGGGATAATCTCTTAAATCGAGAGTTTGAGAGGGGGTTTCAATTAACAAACCGGATTTCTCTCTCAAAAACGGGCGGCGGGCAAGGATAAAATAAGTACGATCGCCCAAATATCTCGGCAGATAAAACAGATTTGTGCTCGGAGGCTGACTGGTGCGGGCGATCGCGTCTACAGAATCAATGACTATTATCAACTTTTGGCGATCGTCTAATTTATCGCTAATTTGCTGAAGCAACAAAGACAGAAACCAACTCCCATCATCGGATTCGAGATTTTGAAGTTGAGATCTTAGCTTGAGGATTTCGGATGTTTCCCCATTGGCGGCAAGGTATTTGTCAATCAGTTGAGTGCAGACAGAAGGGAGAAAATCTTCAGCTCGATTTTTGCCCTCAACTGCAGCGTTGTAATAGATACTGCGAGGATGGGCCCTGACATATTGGGCGAGGATGGAACTTTTGCCGCAGCCGGGAGTGCCGACTATTGTGAAATAACCGCGGCTGTGGGAGTTCAGAAAGTCGGAAATAGCAGAAAAAACAAACTTGCGGCCTGCAAAATTCTCGGTTTTTTCTCGCAGGAGTTGCTGAAATTCTTTTGGGTAAGCAGCGGTAGAGATCGGAGTTGGCAGAGGTGAGGAATTCATGTTAGTTCCTCCATCCCTTCTAGCCGCAGGAAATAGGCGTGGCCGGATGCGTCGCCTGCGACAATTGTCAGCCCATCGGGTGCAATAGCGCAACAAATTATCTGGCTTTCACCTGTGAAACTGGCAATGACATTTCCATTTAACAAATCCCAGACGTTGAGGGTATTGTCATGTGAACCATAAATTACCCTCTTGCCATCAGCAGTGACTGCGACTGCATTTACCGAGTTGCTGTAACCTTTGAGACTAAACTCTTCCTCTCCAGTGGTTAAATCCCAAGCTTTGATGGTATCATCATATGAAGCAGAAATTGCCCTCTTGCTATCAGCACTGACCGTGACTACATTTACTGATTTGTTATGACCTGTGAGAGTAAACAGTTCATTTCCATTTGTTAAATCCCAGACTTTAAGGGTGTTGTCCCACGAACCAGAAATCACCCGCTTACTATCGGCAGTGACGGCAATTGCATTTACCGAGCCGCTGTGACCTGTGAGAGTAAACAGTTGCTCTCCAGTAGTTAAATCCCAGACTTTAATGGTTTTGTCCCACGAACCAGAAATTATCCGTTTTCCATCAGCAGTTACGGCTACTGCGTTTACCGTGTTGCTGTGACCTGTGAGAGTAAACAGTTCATTTCCATTTGTTAAATCCCAGACTTTGAGGTTGTTGTCCCACGAACCAGAAATTACCTGTTTGCCATCAGCAGTCACGGCTACCGCTTTTATCAAATTGCTTTTGAAAGTAAATTGTTCCTCTCCAGTGGTTAAATCCCAAACTTTGAGGGTTTTGTCAGAGGAACAAGAAACCGCCTTTTCGCCATTAGTAGTAATCGCAACAGCAGTTACATAATTGCTGTGATTGGTGAGAGTAAACAGTTCATTTCCAGTTGTTAAATTCCAGACTTTGAGAGTGTTGTCATCTGAACCAGAAATTGCCCGCTTGCCATCAGCAGTCACGGCTACTGCGTTTACCGATTCGCTGTGACCTGTGAGAGTAAACAGTTCATTTCCAGTTGTTAAATTCCAGACTTTGATAGTGTTGTCATCTGAACCAGAAATTGCCCGCTTGCCATCAGGAGTGACGGCTATTGCATTTACCAATTCGCTGTGGCTTGTGATAGTAAAAAGTTCATTTCCAGTTGTTAAATCCCAGACTTTGAAAGTGTTGTCATCTGAACCAGAAATTGCCCGCTTGCAATCAGCAGTGATGGTTATTACTTTGACCGATTTTTCGTTACCCTTGAGAGTAAACAGTTCATTTCCAGTTGTTAAATTCCAGACTTTGAGGGTGCTATCCAATGAACCAGAAATTCCCAGATTACTATCAGCACTTATGCCTACTACAGTTACCGATTTTTTGTGACCTTTGAGAGTAAACAGTTCATTTCCGGTTGTTAAATCCCAAACTTTGATGGTTTTGTCAGATGAACCAGAAATTGCCCGCTTGCCATCAGCACTTATGCCTACTACAGTTACCAGTTTTTTGTGACCTGTGAGAGTAAACAGTTCATTTCCAGTTGTTAAATCCCAAACTTTGATGGTTTTGTCAGATGAACCAGAAATTGCCCGCTTGCCATCAGCAGTGACAGCTACTGATTTTATCAATTTGGTGTGACCTCTGAGAGTAAACAGTTCCTTTCCAGTTGTTAAATCCCAAACTTTAATGGTGTTTTCTTCTGAAGCACAAATCGCCCGCTTGCCATCATTAGTGACGGTTACTGCATTTACCGAGTCGCTGTAACTGTTGAAGGTATAAAGTTCCTTTTCATTGGTTAAATCCCAAACTTTAATGGTGTTGTCTCTTGAACGAGAAATCGCCCGCTTGCCCTCAGCAGTGACGGCTACTGCATTTACCGAGTCGCGGTGACCTTTAAGAGTAAATAGTTCCTCTCCAGTTGTTAAATCCCAGACTTTAAGGGTTTTGTCAGATGAACCCGAAATTGCCCGCTTGTCATCAGAAGTGATGGCAACTGCATTTACCGATTCGCTGTGACCTTTAAGCGTGCGCAGAACTCCGCTGCCGGGGGGAGTGAAACAGGGTGTCAAAGGACGCAACCAAGGGACTGTTTTCTGATGCTTAGCTCCCTCCAGCATGGCTTGAATTTCTGGTATCTTCAAGTGTACCAACCGCCCCCACAATTGCTCTGCGAGTTGCGTCTTATCTCGCTCCAAAATATCGGCTGACATCCAAAATACCGATTGAATCAAGTTCAGAACTTTGACTTTTTCTGGATTGTACTTTGAGTGATTTAATGCTTCGTAATCGTCAACTAAATTAAAATCATCAATCAGTGCCTGCACCCCAAACTCAGGATGCTGAATCTTTGCAATTAGGAAGTTAAAATCCGTCAGCTTTTCATAATATTTTCCTAAATTTCCAGACTTGACATAATTTGGCAGTAAGCTGCCCAGATAAGCACGTTGATAGTAAAGTTTTTCGGCTGCTAACTTGTCAGCAAATTCTCCCATCTCACGCCATCCTCTTTTCTAAATACTCAGTAATCCGTTGATTTACTTCCCGAAAGAGCTTCCGCTTTGAATCCATCTCCCGTTTTGCTTTCAGAAAGTCAAGGAAACTAGCATGATAGATGGTGTAGCAGATTTCTCCGTCTACATTCTGCTTTTTCAAATACTCAACCCACTCATCTTCTAAAACCTGTGCCACCTCGCATTCATCCACTTCAGCAATTCCAGCAATCATCTCGCAGGGAATCGGCGTGCCAATCTCTAGTAAAATATACAAGACCATCTCCATCAATTGCCCTGGCTTAGCTTCCATCCCCATCCGCACCCAATGGTTTCGATAATACTCTTGCAGCCCGTCTGGCAGTTGTTTTAAACTCAAGTCATTGTAATCGCCGTTAGCAATTGCTGGCAAAACATACCGCAAATACATAAAATTGTTTTCGCTCTTATTTGCCACTTGCTTGACAAAATTTATCTCAGAAATGCTGCGGTTTTGAATCCAGTCTTTCAGTCCATATTTATAATCAGAATCGGCATTGAGAGCAAAGCGAATATATTCTTTAATATCATCTTGATTAAAAGTAACATACTTGTTGTCTCTTAAATCTAACTCTTTTACCAGAACTCCCGGAGATACGGAAAGCCGCTTTTTGCAGAGGTTATAGGGTCGCCTCGTCAGCAAGAAATAAACCCGATCTGGCAGAGTGGTCGGTAAATGTAAAAGATTTTCTCCCGCTTCTTGTTCGACTTCATCCAGTGCATCAACTGCAATTACCAAACGTTCGCCCAAAGTGAGTTTTCCCGCCACCTTTGTCAGTAAAGTTGGTAAATCGGCATCTTCTGAATTTGGCAATTGATAGCGGTCAATTAATTGCCGGCGAATGCTCTTCAAAAACAATTCTGGTCTGTTGCGACGTTCGACGAGAATATTGAAATAGCAGGGAGATTTATGTTCAGAGACGTATTTGGCAACGATCGAACTTTTGCCCATTCCCGCATCCCCGATGATTGTAAAATAACCGCAAGGATTTTCGGTGATAAATTGCTGAAAAGTTTCAAAAACAAATCGGCGACCGCAAAAGGTTTTAATCTTTTCTTCTATTAACGATCTAAATTCTTCTGGGTAGGGAGAGGAGTTAGAAGCTTGGGTAGCAACTACTGGTTGTGATGGTTGATAATACTTTTGTTTTAATTTAGTATGCAGAGTCCTCAACTTACCTGCACCTTGTTGGCTAGCAAGTTCAGGAAAACTATTTGAAAATTTCTTGTAAATCTCTCCCAATCGTTTTTTTACATTATCATCTGATGTGCTTAACTTCACTTGAAGCTTTGCCTGATTTAGCGGTGCTTTTTCAGGAGATAAGAGTGCTGATAATAATGTTTCTGTTTGTTCGGGAGATAACTCATGTATCCCAGATTCGCCTTTAAGAAATTCTTGCCAATCCATAGTTTAATTATACCTTGACTATACTTTGATTAGACCGACCTCTAATAGACCTAAGTTTATACCTCTGGTCAACTTCACTCAATTACAGTCATGCAATGATTTGATCAGAACACAAAAGCAATTATTGATAAACAAGAGAGGTCAGTCAAATGAATTTTAACTTATTCGGCAACTCGCAACCTGATGAAGATTATAGCGACATCACAGCAGAAATACTGGAAGAATGGCTGCGACAAGTTCGCCAAAGCTACAATGTCGCCCTTACCGTCATCGGTACATCGGCAATTCTTGCTTTTGCAGGTGTGGGACTTGTTTATGCTAATAAAGTTCAGGAAGGTGCTGTCACTACTGCCGCGGGAGGAGTGACAACTGTTGCCGCCACTCGGTTTGCCAACCAAAAAAAGAAGGAATTACAGCAGATGATGGAGCTTGTTGAAAAACGAAGAGCGAAAGAGGAATTACGGAAAATGATTCCTCGTCCCCAGGCTGCGCCTCCTGTGAAGCCCCGATAAGCGAGGCAGAGCCTCTAGATATGGGTTCCCAGGCTCTGCCTGGGAACCACCTAAATTGTAGGGACACGGCACTGCCGTGTCCTGACTTAGATATCCTAGTTTTTAGCCGCCCCAAACCTTCTTTAAAACCTCTTGAGGAGAGATGTCTGCCATTTTGCCAGTAGGAGATTTAATGCCCAAAAATCGATCGCTCTTTGGCAGCAATTTCGCCGGTTCAGTCGGGCCGAACAAAGCTATTGTATAAGTTTGAACCGCCACAGCTAAGTGCATCGGCGCACTGTCAGTACATATCATCAAATTAGCAGCAGCAATGGTGGCAGCCAACTTGCCGACATCATCCGGCGAGATAACTTTTACATTCGGACATAACTCGACTAACTTTGTCACGAAGTCTGCATCTTCGGGGCCTTTCACAACAACAACAGGCAAATTCGGCTGCCGCTGCTGACAGTCTTCGATGATTTGCTTCCACTTGTCTGTAGGGTAAATTTTGTCAATACCTTTAGACACAGCTAATTGACTGGAACCGCCGTGAATTAGAATGTAACCGCTTTCTTTTACGCCCAACCGCTGCTGTTCGGCTTCCGCCCACTGAATGTCCTGTTTTGGTACATTAATTGCGATCGCCGGACAAGGATTTGTAATGTTAAATCCTTGCAGCAAATCATGGTACATTGAAGCGGCATACTGTTCAGTTTTCAGCGGTACTGCAGCGGTGAGAAATCGAGCACCGTTGGTTCCCGAATAGCCAACTCTCTGCGGAATGCCGGTCAGCCACAGCAGCAGCCCTACAGTCCACCGCTGGCCTAGGGAAATCACTGCTTCGTATTCGCGATCGCGAATTACGCCCAGTAAATTGCCCAAATCTGCCATAGCGTTGCGGTCTTTGAAATTGTACGTCAAGACTTCTTTGACGGATTTGCAGACTCGGTAAGCACCCTTCGCCCTCGGTTCCACGATGACATCAATTTGCGCGTCGGGATAAGACTGCTTGAGGTCATCAAGAGTGGGGAAAAATAAAATTTGGTCGCCAATCCCGCCAGGGACAAGTGCTAGTATTCGCATCATAAACGATCGGGCTATTATTGATCGAGGTAGCTCTCAGAGATCGGCTCTCAACTATCAGCTTATAGTATTTCTAGACCTTAAAAGCTACTGGCTGACAGCTAAACAACTGACTCAAAAGTACAGGACGCTCTTATTATATATATCTAGTTGGGTTAAAAACGGTTAGTAAATGCACTTATTAATTCCTGCAGCGGGTTCGGGGCGACGGATGGGGAGTCAGCGGAACAAACTGCTGCTGACTTTGCTGGGAAAACCTTTGCTGAGTTGGACTTTGGCTGCTGCTGAAGCTTCGCAGCACATTAGCTGGATTGGCATCATGGGCCAGCCAGACGATTTTCCTGATTTTAAAGCAATTCTGAGCGATTTATCTTTGGTCAAGCCCGTGGAACTGATTAAAGGAGGCGCCACCAGGCAAGAGTCAGTTTACAACGGTTTGCAGGCTTTGCCTCCGTCGGGCGATCGAGTGTTGATTCACGACGGCGCGAGGTGTTTGGCAACTCCTGAATTGTTCGATCGATCTGCAGAGGCTCTGTTGGGCTGTCCGGGCTTGATTGTCGCCGTCCCGGTCAAGGATACGATTAAGGTGGTAGATGAGCGTCGGATCGTGCGAGACACCCCAGACAGAAGCAATTTGTGGGCAGCCCAGACTCCCCAAGGATTTGAAGTGAAATTGTTAAAGCAGTGTCACGAAGAAGGGCGACAAAAAGGTTGGGAAGTTACCGACGATGCAGCTTTGTTTGAAAAATGCGGTTTACCAGTGCAAATTGTGGAGGGAGAAGAGACGAATTTGAAAGTCACAACGCCCGTTGATTTAGCACTAGCGGAATTTATTTTGCGGCAGAGAACAGAGCAGAGTAAATAGAATTTGTTGACTATTTTTAAGAACGAGCAAGATGCCCGTTCCTTCCACAATCAATAATTTGTTATTTGTGGAACAGGCATCTTGCCTGTTCCTTATGTTATCTTAGAAATCTCATAGCGGGAAGTAAAAAATATGATTTCTGTTGCGCCGATCGCACCACCGTTACCCATAGGCGAACAGCGAGTGGTGTTTAGAAATATTACTTGGCAGGGTTATCAACAACTGCTACAGATTTTGGGCGATAAACGAGCGGCTACATTGATATTCGACCGAGGGATTTTAGAAATTACCATGCCTTTAGAAGAACACGAATTTTCGGCACGCTTAATCGAACGACTGATTATTATTTTGGCTGTAGAGTTAGGTTTAAAAATCAAAACAATGGGTTCGACAACCCTCGATCGATCGGACTTAGAGCGCGGTGCAGAACCAGATAATGCCTATTACATCCAAAATCAGCCCCTCGTAGCCGGTCGTACAGTAGATTTAGCAACAGATCCGCCACCCGATTTAGTCGTAGAAATAGATATCACCCATACCGATATTAACAAGCCAGCTCTCTATGCCAGTATGGGAGTACCGGAATTTTGGCGTTACAATGGTAGAGAATGGCGAATTTATAAGCTAGAGAATGATGAGTATTTGGAAGTATCGGTCAGCCCCACTTTTGCGATACTTCCCAAGTCCAAGCTCTACGAATTTTTAGCCGCAGCGCAGGTAGATGAAGTAGAAGCGGAGGTGAATTTCCGCAACTGGGTGAGAGAGATGACGAATATTAATACAAGTGGAGGATAAAAGCAATGGAATATAGCGGTACATGGCGGATCACAGAGATGGCAATGTGGGATAGTGATTATTTGGACATGGAAGTTGAAGCCTATATCGAGATTGATGAAACAGGTTCAGGAGAATTTCAATTCGGTTTAGTATCAGGTGAAATTGACGGCGAAGTCGTAAAAGATGGAAAGGATCAGCGATTTGAGTTTACATGGGACGGTAATGATGAGAACGATCCTGCATCTGGTAGCGGTTGGCTCAAATTAAAGGATAAAAACTCGGTAGATGGTCGAATCAAATTGCACCAAGGCGACAGTTCTAGTCTTGTTGCAAAACGCATGAAATAGGCAATCAGCAATCGTACTATTTTATGCGAGATTTTTTAACTGCAGGTGAACGCAGATATACGCAGATAAAATCCCATCCGCGTTCATCTGTGTTCATCTACGGTAACAAAATCCAACTCTAACCAATAACCAATAACAACTGACTGAGGTTTCTCATGAAGGATTAATCGGAAACTCGCCCTCACTATCAACCTCTATCGCACTTTTAACTAAATCCAAAAACGCAAACACGGCCGGAATCAACAACCCATCCCTCAAAACAGCCACCCCAATTACCCTTTCAAAATCCGCCGGTAAACTGCAAACTTTCACCGAAGTAGGTATCGGTTCCGCAGCCAAACGCGGCAGAATTGCTGTACCCAAACCTTGCATCACCATACTGACAATAGTTGAATCTTCGCTGAGTTCGTAAGCAATATTTAAGGGAAACCCCGAAGTTGTCAAATATTTTCGCAGCGGTACAGAACAAGAATTTTCGACCGGCTGCAAAATCAACGGATAAGCCGCTAATTCTTTCCAGGTAATCTTATCACTTGACAATTTGGCAGTTGGCGGCAGCAATACAACATATTTATCCCGCAAAATTTCTCTAGTTTCAAATTCATCGGAGATGGGAAGGGAAACAAAACCAATGTCTGCTTTGCCCGATCGCAAAGCCTCTTCCACAGCTTGGGTATAATAAACTTCGGTAATGCTAACCGTAATTTTGGGAAAGCAACTGCGAAATTTAGCAATAATACCCGGTAGGATATGAGTTGCAACACTCCGAAAAGTAACTATCCGTACCTGGCCTCCCTGCAAACCTTTTTCTAAATCCGCTTCTTTGACCATCATTTCTAAGGCGCAGGCTATTTGACGCCCGTGACTCACTACCCTTTCCCCCACCGGCGTCAGTTGAGCACCGTGTCGCCCTCGGTGGAACAATTGCACTCCCAATTCTGTTTCTAAAGAGGCGATGGCGTGGCTGATGGCGGATTGGGACAGTTCCAATTGCAAAGCCGCCTCGCTAAAGTTTTCACAGTCTGCTACAGCTATCAAAGCTTGAATCTGAGAGAGTTTCATCCGCCGCGTATTGATTTCGTTCATAGCGTTTGTGCCAGTAGTACCCAAATTGTCACAAGGGCTTCGATATATCGATTTTATTCATACAACCTATGCAAGTAATGCTTTGATTGTCAATTGCCTGAGAGTTAAGGTTAATTTATCAGGTAACAGATAGACTTTTACAGAAATTGCACGACAACCATATTGTGCTGTAATTGCGATGAAATTATTGCAGTTAAAAGCTATTTTTTGTAATTTTATTAGTGCAGTTTGTGTAGGAGTTATCACTTTAAGGTGTTGGCTATGTCTACTTACAAAAGTCGGATAAATCCCCGAATAATGAGGTTTTTTTGGATAGCCGATCGAGCTAAACCATCCGAAAAACAGAAAGGGCAATCTCTCTTTTCAGCTATAAATCAAATTGGGCAGTTTTTGCTCTACCTCATTTCTGGTCAGGACGAACTGAGAATTTGGCAGACGTGCGATCGCTATGGTAACACTTGGTGGCACGGTTGCGATCGGGCGACTGGTCGTTCTACCTGCGTGGCGACGGATGATGAAATGCGCGCTTGGCTCGATCGGCGTTATTGCCAATAGTAGTGTTTGGGTTGCGTGGAAAAAAAGTGAAATACAGTCCTCAATTAGCAATTACCAATTAGCAATTACCAATTACAAAGTAGGAGATGCTATGCTTCAAATATCTTGCGAATGTGCAGCGCCTGTTAGCGGAGCTCTCGAAGAGGACCGCATTATTCTGATGGAAAACGAGGTATACAGATTGCCTCAAACTCATCGAGAAATTCAAGTTTTGTCAGGAATTGCTTGGATCACGCTTGACCAACAGGACATCATCTTACAAAGCTCTGAACAAGCATCGCTTCCACCCAGCAAAAACTTTGCTCTCATATCCGCTCTCAACAATATGCCGCTGATTATGGCAGTCTGGCAAGACAAAAACCCAGTCAGAACCTAGAGATTGAGAAAAAATTTGGCAGGAACACCCCAAAAAGCTCTATCTTAATAGGTATAACTTGGCTATTGGAGGACTCGATCGGTGTACAGCCGCTCTTACCACTTCCGCTATCTCGCAGCTATAAGTATTCTCTTATCGCCCGCACTCACCTTGCTAGCAATTTCAGACGCCCGGGCTTATGCCCCAATTATAAATGCGAGGGGCGTCCAAACGAGCGACCACGCTCAGGCAACTGACCCCAAAACGCAAGCAGACGAACTCTTTGAAACAGGAGTAAAACAGCACCGCGAGGGTTTGTTTCGAGAAGCAATCGAAACTTTTGAGCAAGTTCTGGCAATTCGCAAGCAACTAGGCGACCAAGCGGGAATCGGAGAAACCCTCAATAATATGGGGGAAGTTTATGGCGAAATGGGTTTGAGACCCGAAGCTTTGGAAGTTTTGCGGCAAGCTTTAGTCATTCACCGAGAAATCAGCGGAGGGCGTCGTATCGCGCGCACTCTCAATCTCATAGGTTTCGTCAACCGGACTGGGGACAATTTTTCCGAAGCGATGAAACTGCACCAAGAAGCTTTGGAACTTGCCAAAACTACCGACGACCAAATTGAAATTGGAGAATCCCTCCACAACATCGCGGCCGTGTACGCAGAACAGGCAGATTACGCCAAGGCGATCGAATTTTATCAGCAAGCGCGGACGATTCGCACGGCTGTCGGCGATCAGCGCGATTTAGGTCGTACCCTCAATAACATGGGCGGCGTCTACTACAACATCGGCGACTTTAATAGAGCGATGGAATTTTACCACCAAGCTTTAGCAATTCGCCGGGAAATCGGAGACAGGGCTGGCGTCGGCCGCCTCCTCAATAACATGGCACTTACCTCCCGCAAACTCGGCAAAGATACTCAAGCGCTGATCTATTTTCAGCAAGCAATACCGATGTTAGAAGCAATCGGCGACAAGACAAGTATCGGACGCTTGCTCAACAATATGGGCGCAATTCATGAAAGTCTAGGTCAATATGCTGAAGCTCTCGAATCCTACGAGGGAGCTTTAAAAATTGCCCGTGAGGGCGGTGACAAAGCCGGAGAAACTACAGCGATGGAGGGCATTAAGCGATTGTCTTCAAGTCAGCTTGTACCGCAATAAGGAGAGTTAAGCGGTTCCGCATCGGGCGTGAAGATTGGAAGCGATCGACTTTGGCGACGATTTTGCATTCATCTGCAAGTCGTTGTATAATTACTTGCCAAAAATATATAACTCAAAAAGACGAAAAAGGCTTCAGGGGCGCTATAATTTGATTAATATGGCGCTTGCAAGATAGAAACAGTTTCTGTAGTAATTCGTCTGCCAGAGCGGCTGCACAACACTTAATCTAAGCTATGGATATCCGTATCGAAAAACTAGAAGATTTAGAAGCTGTTCGCAACATTAATATTGCGGCATTCGGGCGGCAAAATGAGGCAAATCTAGTCGATCGATTGCGGGGAATTGCATCTACATTTTCCTTCGTTGCGGTACAATCCGATCGCATTGTCGGACACATTTTCTTCAGTCCGGTTGTCGTCGAAGGAAAATGTTCTAGGAATTTGTCGATTCAGGGGTTGGCCCCAGTCGCAGTTCTTCCCGAATATCAGCGGCAAGGTATAGGAACGCTGCTGATTCAGGAAGGTTTAAAAGAGTGCGGGCGATCGGGAGTTCAGGCAGTAGTTGTGCTTGGTCATCCAGATTTTTATCCGCGTTTTGGGTTTATTCCTGCTAGTAGAAAGAGTTTAAAATGTGAATATGATGTGCCCGATGAAGCGTTTATGGTGTTGGAGTTAGAAAGTGGAGCCTTGCAGGATTGCAGCGGAACGGTGAAGTATCGATCGGAGTTTAGTCTATGCGAGTAATATTAATTCCGCCCTTCATCGGAATTATTCATCTCTCTCTGATCTCCCTCTGCATTCTCTGCGTTCTCTGCGGTTCAATCATTCCGATGCAACCGGAACTGATCTGACGAAGTGGCGGTTTTTATTGTGATGTATCGTAAAGAATTATAAAAATAACATTTAGTAGTCACAGTGGAAAGCGGTTGTGCTGTACTTGCCTTTGTGAAGCATAAAAACTGTACAACTATTGTCCAGCAAAGTTATTTAAACGCCCGCTTTTCCCTTCTCCCCTTTTGCACCTTGCAAAGCAAAAATCGGAGTTTGAGCAGATTTCCCCTTCAGAGAAACAGCTCCCAAAGCCTCGCAAATGAAGTTTAGCTCGATCGACTCAAACACCCTTTCACCAATCAAAATTTGGTTTTCCCCCGCCTTGCTCATCAACCGAGCCGCCGTATTCACCGTATCGCCGAGGATATTAAACTCCCTGCGCCCTCGCGGTTCCCCAACCTCAGCAGCAAACACCGGCCCCAGGGATAGCCCAATTTGACAACTTACTTTTACTTCTTCACCCGCGATAATTACCAGAGGCAAACCTGCAATCATATCTCGGATCGCAATCGCCGCACTAGCTGCGCGGCTGGCGTCATCAGTGTGAGCGTCGGGCACGCCAAAATAAATCAGCATATCCGAACCGTCTAAGTGCGCCGTTACTTTCTGCAACACGCCCCCTTTAGCTGAGACTACAGCATCGATCGACGCAAACACCCGAGAAAAACCCACTACCAGATTGACTTCTTCCTCCGGCGAAGCTTTCTCCACAGACTCCGGTAAACCAATCAAGTTGACAAACATCACCGTCGGTTCAGGAAAATCCGGTGGTATTTTCCGCCTGTCTGCATTTTCCACCAGCAGTCTCAGGATAGTTTTGGGAATATAACTAGCAAGGGGTTCAAGCCGCTTCACAGCTTCCCCGATTTCTTTTACCAAGCCCGCAACGCTGCGATCGAGCAATACCGAACTCGGCATCCGCCGCCCAGTCAAAGTGATATCATACTCTCCGAGTCGATCGTCCGTGAAATCATCCGCCACCAAAAAATAACCCGGTTTCCCAACTTCAAAACGAAATTGTTGTCCCAAAGACTCTCTAGCAGTTTCAGTCACACACACCCGCCCCACAGTCCCAGAACCCTCAGCTTGCTTGGCTTGCTGGACTGAATGCCCCAGCAGTACGTGAGCCATCCGCAGCGGCGTACCGATGTCAGCACTAATATAGCGGCCGCAGTGGATACCCACCCGCATCCTCAAAGACAAAACACCCCGCGCCGTTTCAATATTGGCAAATTGAGCCATCGCCCGCTGCATCCGCAAACCCGCCCGCACCGCCCTCGCTGTATCCTCTTGGTAAATTCCTGACAGAAACTGCACCAGCATCGCATCTCCGGTAAACTCCAGCAAATCCCCGCCCGATTTGCTAACAATTTCAATCATCGAGGCAAAATAGTCGTTAATCACGCCCAGCAGCGTTTCAGCTCCCTTGCGCCCCTGGGCCGCGTTCGCTTCCAACAGCGAGGTAAACCCTTCCAAATCGGTGAACAGCAAGGTGCCTGTTTGCCACTGGTAGCGCACCTCGCCGGGGCTGGGCGGAGATTCGGACACTGTCCTGGGTACGTAGTCGTGGAGGATGTAGCGCAGAGTTCGCAGGTGATCGAAAACCCCCATTAGCGTTGCGGGGGACGGATCTACCCACGCAGCAGCGTACAGTTGGGCGGAAAGGAGCGATCGCAGTCGCAGTTCGATCGCAGCCAAGGGAGGATTGTAGGTTAATCTATTAATAATTTCCACCTAAGTTTATTCTTAAAAAATAAGGTAAGTTCGATCGCTCTAGAGGCAACACCAATAGCTCGACTTAATACCATTATGATAAGTTTCCAGTGAACCCATACCAACCAAACCCAGAACCCACGAGAGAAACTTCCGTTCGTCACAGCTTGCTAGCTCCCGATTTGATCCGAGCTGCTCGATCGGCCTATGGTATGTATCTGAAAGTGCATTCCGAGCAGATGCAGCGTCCGGCCGGTGTAGTTGTCAGTCAAGGAAGCGATCGAGGCCAGGTAATTTTTGCTTCGCAGCCAATTTTATTGCCCGGTGAACGTTTTGTTACTTTTGACGAAATTGAATCTCAAATGTATTAATTGGTAATTGGGCATTGGGCATTGGGCATTGGGCATTGGGCATTGGGCATTGGGCATTGGGCATTGACAACTAATATTTATGTTTGCTCGAACGAGTGTCAAAAAATAGGTTTGTGGTGAGAACTTTAGTCCTCAGAATTTGACTTTTGACTAAAGTCCCTACTACAAACCTTATTGGTAATTGACGGAGAACAATCTAACAATTAATAAATAACCACAGTCAACAGACAACAGTCAGCAGACAACAGTCAACAGACAACAGTCAACAGTCAACAGTCAACAGTCAACAGTCAACAGTCAAAAGACAACTTAATGGAAATAATCTTTAATTCCCTTGTCACGGCGATCGTCTTTATTTTCGGAGCGGCTATTGGCAGCTTTCTAAATGTGGTAGTCTATCGGTTGCCTGCCGGTTTGTCGGTGATCCACCCTCCTTCTCGCTGTCCCAAATGTTTAAATCAACTCAGAAATTACGAAAATATACCCGTTTTCGGTTGGCTGTGGCTGCGGGGACGCTGCAATCACTGCCACAGTCGCATTTCTGCCCGCTATCCGCTGGTGGAAGCAGCTACGGGTTTGCTATTTTTGCTGATCTTCTGGCGGTTTGGCGTAACAGTGCAAACTCTTGGTTTTTGGGCTTTGTTTAGCTGGCTGTTAGCTTTGTCTTTGATTGATTGCGATACAATGACTTTGCCTAATTCTTTAACTCGATCGGGTTTGGTGCTCGGATTGGTTTTCCAGGTGGCGAAAGGTTGGTGGCCGACATTTAGTTTGATCGACTCGGTAAACTATCTGGTACTCGATGGGATCGCCGGAGCAGTTGTCGGGTTGTGGCTGTTTGATGCGATCGGACTCGCCGGGACGATCGGACTGGGGCAGAATGCTATGGGGGCCGGAGATACCAAATTGGCGGCCTTGATGGGAGCTTGGCTGGGCTGGAAATACTTGCTGCTAGCGGGATTTATTGCCTGTGTAGCCGGAGCTTTTGCAGGTGGCGGGGCGATCGCTATCGGGTTACTCGATCGGCGTCAACCCATGCCTTTCGGGCCGTTTCTGGCTCTCGGTGCAGCAATTACTGCTCTGTGGGGCGAAGCGATCTTATCTAGTTACTTCCAGTTGTTTTTCCCGAATTTTAGTTTCTGATCGGCAGGTAGTCAGGCGCGATCGAACATAATATTGTCTCAAAAATTGGTAAAATTGTTCCGTGTCTTGGATTACACTTACAACTACTAGCTTTCGTTGGGAAGCGGAATTAATGCAGCAGCTCCTAGCTGCTCATGAAATCCCGGCCCGGATTGTAGACTTGGGCATAGCATCTTATTTCGGGGCTGGAAGTGCTACAGCCCTGCAAGTTCTTCCACAACACCAGCGAACAGCATGGCTCCTCATCAGTCCAGTTGAAGAGGACAATAGTCAGTAGTCAAGTCTGTTGTTTATTGTCTGTTGTTATGGGTTATTGGTTATTAGTTATTAGTTATTGGTAGCAGCTAACAACTCACAAATAAAAACAGCCAACAGCCAACAGCCAACAGTCAACAGCCAACAGTCAACAGTCAACAGTCAACAGTTAACAATTACCAAGTTTTAATGTCTCTATTTGATTGGTTTGCAAATCGACGAAAATCAGTACCGAACTCCCAAGAACGGCCGGAACGAGAAATTGCGGACGGGCTTTGGAATAAATGCGAAGCTTGCGATGCCCTGAGTTATACCAAAGACCTGCGAGCAAATCAAATGGTTTGCTTGGAATGCGGGCATCATATCAGAGTTTACAGTGACGATCGCATCGAACAGTTGATCGATCCCAATACCTGGGTACCCATTAACGAAGGACTGCACGCCACCGATCCCCTGAAATTTCGCGATCGAAAAAAATATAGCGATCGACTCCGAGAATTTCAAGAAAAAACAGGCCACCTAGACGCCGTAGAAACAGGCATCGGCAAACTCGAAAATTTGCCCGTCGCCCTCGGAGTCATGGAATTTCAGTTCATCGGCGGCAGCATGGGCTCAGTTGTCGGAGAAAAGCTAACTCGCCTCATCGAACACGCCACGCGGGAACGCTTGTCCGTGATCATTGTCTGCGCTTCTGGCGGTGCGAGAATGCAAGAAGGAATGCTCAGCTTGATGCAAATGGCTAAAATTTCCGGCGCTCTGGAACGCCACCGGGAAGCGAGACTGCTTTACATCCCAATTTTGACCCACCCGACCACCGGCGGCGTCACCGCCAGTTTTGCCATGCTGGGAGACATTATAATTGCAGAGCCAAAAGCTACTGTGGCCTTTACGGGCGGCCGGGTAATCGAGCAAACTCTGCGGGAAAAGCTGCCGGAAAATTATCAAACTTCCGAATACTCCTTCGCCCACGGTTTTGTAGACTTGATCGTACCTCGGACTCAATTAAAGAAAACTCTCGGTCAGCTCATCAGTCTGCACCAGCCCCAGCCGTTCTTGGCTGGCTCGGAATTCTCCGCCCTTGATGGCAGCGAGGGCCACGCTCTGCCCCCGCAGACTCACGCTTTCAAGCTGTCTCCCTAAGCAGCACCGCCGGATGATTGTCTATTGGTGAGTCTGGGGCACAGAGGGAAATTTCTGAGGAATTACGAAAAACCCGGCTTCTACCCAAAATATTGAGTTTGGTAACGAGACGTTCACGCAGACACCGGGTTTTGAACCCCGCCCGCGCAAGTGCTATTGGTAATAACGACGCAGCAGTGGGATGATATTGATCAGAAGTTGATTGGCCCTGAAGTTAGGCTGGGCAAAAATGCCTAGTCGCAGTTAGCGGTTAGTTAGCTTGCGATAGATCAAACAAAATCTCAGAACAAACTAACAGAACAAGCTAACAGCGCTTTCTAAAATTGTCCGGCTTTCAGTTAATAGCCGTCAACTCAATTTTGACCTGTCAGCGACCTAAAAATTATGGGTTTTGCAGACCTGTCCATCGCAGAAATAGCAGAGGACTTCAACGTCCCTGTTGAAGAAGTTATCCGCTTGTGCGATGAGTTGGAAATTGCCTACAAGCACCCTCAAACCCGTTTGGCTTTGGAGGATGTTAAGGCAATTATGTCCACTCTCGAAAAAAGGCGCGACTCAAAACTTCTTGCAGATTAGATCGCAAAATTCCTCTACCTTTAAAGGTATGGCTGCACAAACTTTGGCTAGTTGTTGCAGAAAGAGGGAATTTTGAACACAAATCTGTTTGCCAGGTATGATCTCTTAGCGTTCAATAATTTGCCGGATTTTTTTAAGGAGAACCATGCTTAAAAGATATTTCATTGCTCTGACCACTGTATTCTTGACATTTCAGTTATTTGTCAGCAGTGCGATGGCTATCGAACTGAGTCCTGAACTTCGCACTCTGCCTTTGAATGACAAGGGTACTCCAGTGGTGCTGAGCCTCAAACAAGTTGAGCAAGGCAAACGCCTGTTCAATTCGGCTTGCGCTCAATGTCACGCTGCGGGCATGACCAAAACTGACCCGAACGTGAATTTGAGCCCGGAAACTCTGGCTTTGGCCAACCCGCCCCGGAATAATATTGAGTCGCTGGTGGACTTTATGAAAAATCCCACCACTTATGACGGGTTTGAGGAAATTTCGGAACTGCATCCGAGCATGAAGAGTGCGGATATTTTCGCTGAGATGAGAAATCTCTCGGATGACGATTTGTACGCGATTGCCGGTCACATTCTGTTGCAGCCAAAAATTGTCTCCAAGCAGTGGGCTGGTGGCAAAGGCGCTCGCTAATCGATTTTAGATTTTAGATTTTAGATTTTGGATTTTGGATTGGGAGAGCGCTGAAGTTCGGCAATAATTGCTGGCTGGTCGTTTTTCGCTCTAAAATCTGAAATCTAAAATTTACCTCCGGCTCATTGATTCTCGCAAAAGGTTGTAGTCCCTCATGCTGCGTCGTGGTGCTTTTGTCTGCTTTCTGTTGGGGATGTTAATTATTTTGCCCGTGCTGTTGGCTCCTCAACCTGTTTTGGCTGCTGCCGATTCTTACGTCAATAGGTATTTACAAGCCAGCGAACCTGTGGCTCTGGAGTTGGACTCTGAGGGACATACTCGCTTGTTTTCGGCTCAGGATTTGTCTGCGGGCAAGGTGTTGTTCGAGCAAAGTTGCCTGAATTGTCACGTCGGAGGTGCTAATTTGCCCGATCCGACGATATCTCTGTCTTTGGCTGACCTCAAGGGGGCAACGCCTCCCCGCAACAACATCAATAGTCTGGTGGCGTATCTGAGAGAACCGATGACTTATGACGGTACTGAGGAGACTTTTTGGTGCCGCCAAGTGCCGGAAAGCTGGATGCCACAGGCTGAGATTGAAAATTTAGCGGCTTTTGTGATCCGGGCTGCTCAGAAAGCTCCGGGCTGGGGCGTGGAGAATTTTGAGAGTTGAACTGCCACTGCCAAAAAGTGGTAAATTACTCGGAAGAAGGCGATACGAGTGTGCGATCGCGCCTGTTTTAACAGGTAAAATATCTAAAGAATCACCCTTTGCGTGTCCATTAGAGGAGAACTGTGTTGAAAAGACTCTTATCGATCGCCCTGTTAGCGATCGCAATTTTTACCGTCGGCTTTGGCCGCCCTGCTTTGGCAGGTGATGCTGCTAACGGAGCTAAAATCTTTAGCTCCAACTGTGCTGCTTGTCACATCGGTGGCGGCAACGTGGTTATGGCCATGAAAACCTTGAAAAAGGACGCTCTTGAGAAGTACGGCATGAATTCTCTGGAAGCTATTACCACTCAGGTAACTAAGGGCAAAAATGCTATGCCTGCTTTCGCCGGCCGCTTGAAGCCCGAACAAATCGAGGATGTAGCAACCTACGTGCTCTCGCAATCTGAGAAAGACTGGAAAGGCTAAACTGCCTCTTTGAAGTCGGGCAGCCTGGACGGGTTTGATTAAATTTAAAGCTTGTCCTCCCGATCGCACCCTCTCTCACCCTTTGGCGAATAAATATCAGTTTGCAGCGATCTTAACCTATTTGGGAAAGCGCGCCAGAAATCCAATTTTTATGAGTTCAAGGGTGAGGGAGGGTAATTTTATTTTAGATTTTAGATTTTAGATTTTAGATTTTAGATTTTAGATTTTAGATTCGTAAATGCTGATTTAGTAGAAATTGTCAAGCACTTTATATTAAGATTTATTCGGGTTGCGCTTCCTAATTAAAAGTGTGTGCTAGGATATAACCCCTTATTAGCAAAGCTTTGAAATCGAGATTAAAGTCGATCAGCAAAGTGGAATCTACACCTGCCATGAACGTAAAAACATCAGCAAAAGTTAAAACTCAAGTTAAAACTCTCGGAGACGCTGCATCTGGGGCGATTGAGAAATATTTCCGCAAAAGTGTAGCGCACGAGGCTGAAGTTATCAAAGACAAAGACGCGGAAGAACTTCATCAAATGCGCGTGGGATTGAGACGTTTGCGATCGGCTGTGACTGGTTTTGCTCCGGTTTTAGATTGGCCAAAAGAGGCTTCGGAACGTAAAATTGGTAAGGTGGGGCGGATTCTGGGAACGCTCAGGGATTTGGATGTGATGCTCGAAAGTCTCCAAAACCGCTATTACCAGAATTTGCCGACTGAGGAACAGAAAGTTTTGGATAAGGCTTTGTCGAATTTGCTCAAACAGCGCCACCGGGCTTTGAAAGGGGTGAGGGCAATTTTAGATCACAAAACCTACGAATCGCTGAAGGAGTCGATCGAGGATTGGCTGGAAAAACCGCAGTTTCAGGCGATCGAACATTTGCCAATTACTGAGGTTTTGCCAGATTTACTGTTACCTCAAGTCAGTGAGTTTTTCCTGCATCCGGCTTGGCTGTTGGGCACAGAATATGAGGATGGCAAAGTTAAAGTTGTTGATGATTTAAATGCTGAGGCTGTCGAAGAGAAGTTAGCAGCCGAGGGAACTATTCTGCACGATTTGCGGAAGCAAGCTAAGCGGGTTCGCTATTTGATGAATCTGTTTGGAGATTTTTACAGCGAGACTTACGAAGTTTATGTCGAAGATGTGAAAGCTATTCAGGAATGTTTGGGCGATATTCAAGACAGTGAAGTTTTAGACGAGTTTCTGACAGATTTTGTCGATCGCGATTTGAAAAAAGAGTTGCCCAAGTTGGCTGGTTTGTTAGCCGAAAATCGCTATGCAGCTTGGCAAAAATGGCAGGTTTTGCAGCGCAGGTATTTGAATTCAGAAATTCGGCAAGGCTTGCGATCTGCTTTAATTCATCCTGTGGTTGAAGATACTGCGAGGGAAGATTCGTCGCAGGAAAGTTAGGTTTTTCGGGCCCAGAGAATGCGATCGACTGGCGGGAGGAATTAAAAGAGGGATATTTGGAGGGACACGGCATTGCAGTGTCCTTCATTGTGTAACTCAATAAAGGGCGATCGCGCTTTGGGATAGGTTCAAGAAAAAATCTTAACAATTATTCTTTCCAGTAACATCGTTTCCGGTTGCATCAGAATCATAAAATCGAGTCAACAGTTAACACTCACATATTCAGTTTTTCGACTCCTCCTTCTACAGTCAACAGTCAACAATCATTCCGGTATAACCGGAATTGATATAACGAGTTAAAATCCGAATTACTTCACCAGGTGAAGTAAAAGAAAGGACGATAGCGTTTTTTACCATACCAAGTCACGACTGCAACCACTTCATAAACTTATTCGTCGCAGTACCAATAGACTCTCCGACTTGTTTCTTCAACCGCCACCGCTGAAACGCTTGTTCGTAATCTTCGCCTTCAGTTTGATAAACATTCCAAGCATTTAGTGACAATCCCAATCCCCACGTTAGTAAAATGAACAGCGACCAAGAAAGCTCGTGCGATGCTGCTAGATTAAACAAAACTAGAAAAGTATTGATAATTGCGTACTTGGTCACATTTTTCTGCAATTTGCGACGACGGTAAGAGTTAAAAACCAGCTTTTCTTGAACTTCTCCTCTAGTTGCTAACCATTGCTGTTCCGCCGCTACAATATCCTGTTCGGAAATGCCCAATTCCGCTGCAATCTCGAAAAGCTGTACTCTGGATAATTCTCCTTCATCTTGTCGCCGCGCGATCGCAAGCTGTAAAATACCCTGAGCATCCTCTGAACCGTAAATGTGATTTATTTGACTTTCATTTGTCGCCATAAGAGGTTTCCGATAATTCCTGACATCCTTTCTATGATAAATATAGAGGCAGTTAAACGACAGGTAGTGACATTGGCGGATTTCAACACCCGGACATTTGAGTGAGCGAGACTCCTGACTATGGGAGGGAAAATCGAAGAACCGATATATTTCCCCAAATTACAACTAATTAATTTCCCGAACTGTGACTAAGTTTGCTATCTCGTTTCAACATAAACTGATAAAATATCCCAAACAAAATCACCGCAATCATGCCCACGACTAAAGAACCTTCACCCTCATGCCAATATTTAAACAAATCTAGGCGATTAGATGCAACTAACAATGCCATTCCCGCCACTCGAAAAACATTAATAATAAAACCACAAATGACAGCGACACCTATTACCAAAGCCTTATTTTGTTTAGTAGGAAACATCACCAAACAAACTACAGATAAACCTAATAAGTAATTCATTGCCTCTATACCCGAACAACCCCCATTTACCAACACCCTTCCTGTCGGTAAAGCAACATAATTACCGTCACGTGTTACATCAAAACCGACATACCACAAAGAATAATAAGCAAATTTAGCAGTAAGCGAGGCAACAAAATCCACTAAAGGTAACGTAATGACACTGGGGGTGCCATGAAAAAATAGTATTACCAATTCACGCCAATATAGTTTTAAGTTCTGAAAACCTACCGCAATTAGGCTCAAACCTAAACCAGACAAAAAAGGTGCCAGTCTTAAAAAAGGATCGAATTTACTGGAAACCACAGCACTTTTAAATAAAATAAAAGCTATTAATATTGTCCCAGCGACTATCGACCATAGGTCACTTTTTATATCACTCTGTTTGAGAATATCCTGATTGTCCCAAAGCAGGGAACCCACAGCGCACCAAAAAACTATACTCATCCAAAAATGAGCAACATCGTCGAGTTTCCACAGGAGTGTCATATTCAGAGTTACTAAAGCTGTGGCGATAATGATGAGCCAAAAAAGTTTTCTCTTGAACATTTTAGATATTAGTTATTAGTTGATTGATGAGAGCAATACTTCGGACAGTTTGTGATTGTCAACCCTAGAATAAAGGTTTCCAGTCGATGCGGCAGTCGAAGTACCAACGAAAAATCCAGGTTTTCAGACTCGGAACTAAAAACAGCTCAGACTATTGTTTGTTAGATCATATCATAAAAATAGTAGGGGATGTAAACAACTCATTAGCTTGAACCCCTCCTACGGAAAGGACTCGGAGGATTTTAAGGGCTGTAAATCTTTGAGATGAGGTTAGTAGACATTCAGGAATTTGATGGGTAGTGAAACTCAGATGCAACCCATAGCTCAGCATTAGGACACCTATGGAAAAGATGGCTACTCGAAATGATTGGTTGGGTGCCTAGCACTGGCTTACTCAGTCGGTGTAAGCAAAAACTACCAAGGGAGTGAATCAACAATAATTAAAAATAAGTAGCCTTAATGAGGCTTGGGTTTTTTGAGAGTAGACGCAATTGGCACACCGCAGGGTGTGACACTGAGGTTTGAGTAAATAAGGTTCAGCGAGTTAGACATTGAGCAATGCTCCATGGTGATTATCTGCTTTTAAAGAATCTCAGTGCCTTTATAGCAATCCTCGCATCATTTGTAAATTTCTTACTTCCGAGCAAGCGGGTTCGGGGAGGGTTGGGGTGGGGTAAAAAACTTACGACTCCTGCAAGGGTTGCTATATATGGGAAATGCTTCAGAAACGGTCTTATGGTAGTTCTTAAATGTGCGGTCTAGGGGCGATTTGACGGGAGCATCTCAATGAAAGCAGACAAGCTAGAAATTGGAGGCAGCAGCCAGGAGGAAAAAGGAAGAAAAAAGGAGCCAAAAGAAGTGTTTTTACAAATATGAGATGCTCTGAGTTCGGTTTCAAAGTCTGGGGTGTTCACGGTGGCGCGCTATCAGATACTAAAAAACCTGGTTTCACCAAGAAACCAGGTTTTTAGCTCGAACATAAAATAATCAGTGTGGCATCAAGCCAGAATCGAAAACGAGTTCAAACGATCGCCTATTCAGCTTTTTGAGCTTGAGCGCGTTGCTTTTTGAACTTAGCACCAAACCCAACAGCAGCAGCAGCAGCAAGCATTGTTAAAGGTTCAGGAGTAGCTTCAGTGTTGCTAGTGCTGCTGATGTAAGAATCGCTTGCACCATTAGGTAAGGCTTGAACGTGCAAACCTAATTTTAAGGCACCGGTATTCAAAGCGGAAACTACGTTAGCATAATTTCCTGTAAAGCTCACTCCGAAAGTTTCGGCACCTTGGACACCCCATTTATTACCACCACCATTATCCCTGGTGAAGGCATAGTCTGTAGTGAAACCATTACCACCTTGAGGCAACTGATCGTTACTAGCACCACCACTAAAGGATACGGTACCAACGTTACCAACGTTAGCTACGGCATTAGACAGATAGCCATTATCATCAAAAAGAACTTTACCGATAAACATACTCGGGGCTGAAACATTTCCCGAGTTGGAGATGTTAAAAAGAACTGATGCACCTTGGTCAATTACGTCAAATGAAAAGCTACTTAGATAGTTATCTCCAACCGTATCGCCACCAGCGATATTACCAAAGCTGAAGGCAGAGGCAGGTGCTGCTGAGACTGCACTAACAGTGGCGATACCGGCAACAGCTAAAATAGATTTGACTAAGTTTAATTGGAATTTCATGGTTGATACCTTTATTTTTATGTTGAGTGGAAGCAGGTTTTTTTCGTTCACATATTCAATCTAAAGCAAAGCACAGGTTAATGCAAGTAGTTTTGATAAAGATTCGATGAAGATTGAGAATAAGCTGATTGGATTTAGGAAAAACGCCTAAATAGAGGGCTTCTAGCTAGCTATTTCCTATGGCGTGCCTCAAAAAATAGGGGTGCTGCCATCCGGATTTTAGTCCTGACTTTTCTCTCTTTTAAAAAGCTATAACTCACCTCCCTCAACAGGGTTGTCACACAGCATAATTACTGATAAAACTCTTTTTAATCTCTAAAGTATGCCCTTAAAAAGTTTTTTATCCGTGAATGTACGGTAGAAAAGTTTAAGTGATAGGTTGATTGGTGGGTAAAAACAGGTAAAAACCGATCCAGAAAGTTGAAGCTGCGGAATGTGGGCTATAACTCAGGACACAATCTGGGCTCATATTCGGTGCGTCGATTCTCGCTTTCGGATTCAGCAACCAGCGCCATTTAGACTTATATGTTGCAGCATTATCAAGATCGGACTCTGGGGCCCGTTCCACAAAGAATGAGTTTTCTTGTGGCGAGTAGGGGGTGGGCAGGAGAGGCCACCCAAAACAGGCTTGTTGATCAGGGTGCAACATCTCTGTTTAGAGACCAATGGTTTTGGTGCTCGTTATTATCTGTGACGCCTGAACTTTGACTGAGTAAAGGGACGACTCGACTTTCTGGGACATAGTTTGCGGAACACCTCTACAGTCAGGGCTGTTTCGGGGCAACCACGGGGGGATTGGCCCTACGGAAAATCAGCCTTTTGTACGAGTCGTGCCAAGAATGCCTATCCATCCAGAATTTGTTAGGCATTTGGTGGGATTGGGGCAACCACGGGATTGGGGCAACGACAGGGGGCAGGCCCTACAAGAGAATGAAACAGCCCTGCGTCTACCGTAGAAGGCGCGGTGGTCGTTATCTAAAAATGTTGGGACTAATAATTCTATTTCTGGGTCTGTTTTCGCTAAAAATGGGTTAATATTATTTTTCCAAAAAAGCTCGATTCCAAGATTTAACGGGTGATAAGCAAGTAGAAATACTTGACGCAGTAAAGGTTTGAGTAGCTTGTTATCAAAAAAATGTGTGCGTGCGATCGCTAATTTTTAGAGTTTCTACAGGGTAGAATCACGATCGTTCGTGTTCGCTACCATTTAAATGGTCAATAAACTTGTGATAATTACTACTCTCTTGAGCGAGGTTCAAGAGCCTAAACCCTCTAAATATCAAGGTTTCAGCGGCTTTCTCACTCCGTCAATTCCCAGATTCAGTTTGGCACTGTTTGAGGACAGCAGGAGGAACTGTCGCAGTCAGCAAAAATTTTCCCAGCCGTTGATTGAAGGTTCTCCGAGACGATCGACTCATTTGACATCTAAATGATCAGCGATCGCCTGATTGATATGGCGATCGACTAACTCACTCTTTTAAGATACAAGGGGCGGGTTTTTGAGATTGTCAATTATTGGCAGGTATTGTTGGCTCACGGGCCCCTACCGTATTAGGGGTAATCGACCGGACATAATATGACAAGCCAGCAAAAGCGGAAAACACGGCGAAAATCCGATCGACTGGTGGGCCTGGTGCGACGAAGCCTGAGAAAGGGCTCGGAGGGAAAAGAAACCGATTTTTCTGTCAATTCGCTACTCTAGCTGCCACTGGTTTAGGGTGATGGAAGGGGAAGCATTTTGCGATCGGGCGATCGTCCAATACATGAATTCGCACTTTATACCGATAAAAAGCGCTTTTCACTGTCCCACCTGTTTCTTCAACGGCCACCGCCCAAACGCTTTTTCGTACTCTTCCCCTTCAGTTCGATCGACATTCCCAGCATTCAGCGACAATCCCAAGTCCACCGCGGATTTCAACACCCTTTTAAGAACAGGCAAGATACCTGTTCGACAACAGAGTCTACTTATTATGGAACAGGCAAGATGCCTGTTCCCGATAGAGGTAAAAAATACTAATAACTAACCCAAAGTATACATCCAGCCATCCCTCGCGCAAATCCTCACAATTCCGTCCCAAACTACAGGCGTCGCCTCAAAGGACAAACCCGGCTTAAATCTCCCCGATTCTATTACTTTCAAACGGTAAAACTCCCCTTTAGCATTTTTCAACGCATTCTGATCCCCCGACTTTGCTCGTTCCCAATTTAAATTGAACAAATAAACACCGTTGTATCCCGCACTGATCAGTTTATTGCCATCGGTAAAAATCGGAGTCGAAATTGAAGAACCAATCGCTTTTTTAAATACTATTACCGGAGTATCGTAAGACTGGCTTCGCCAAGGCACATAATTTTTTTTACCTGTAATCATATCTTGGGAACCGATGTACAAATTGCCGTCGAGCGCATTTGTGGCAAACAGCGCCGGAAACTCCCCTGAATTGTACTCGTCATTCAACGCCACCGAGCCAATTATCCCGCCTTCCCAGCTAGAAAGTCGGCGATTTCCGGTAGGCAAAAACCATTCGACGCTGGCATTCGGTTCCTTGTTGGGATTCAGCTTCAGCACTCCGCCGTTGCCCTGAATGTATTGTTTTTCAATGGCACAAAACAGTTTCCCTGATTTAGAGATTACAGCACTTCCATCTAAATCTGAACCCGTATAAAAATCCCAAACTATCTTTTTACTTTCAATGCTAATACCGTAAATATGACCGGAACCAGCAGCTATAAATATTCTATCTTTGAACCGTGATGGCGATGACTCCGCTACCAAGTTTCCGCCGTGCTTCCTAATATCTCCTGCTGCATAAAGCTGTACTTCCGACAAGATATTTGGCTGCTTGATGCCTTGTTTGATTTTTGCACTGCTTGTGGAACTATCAAGAAAATAGCCGATCGCATTTTCCCCCGCATTGAACAAAACTCCACCGCCGAGATCCAAAGCGCTGCTGTCATTATCTCGACTGTAGCTGGGTGTTTTCCTGATGTCCAATTTCCAAAGTTCTTTGCCAGTTCTAAAAGATATTGCCCTAAAACTCGGCACGACACTTTTGCCACCACCGCCACTGCGGCTTCCCTGCAAAATTACAATTCTGTTTTCGGCGCTAGCTTTTTGATCGATATAAATCGTTGATGAACCTTTGATTACATCATCAAATTTATAGCGCCAAACTTCTTTATTAGTAGCAATATCTATTTTTCGCAAATTGTGGTCATAAGCACCTATAATTAAATAAGTTTTTCCCCCGTCTCTGGTAATGGTCGGCTGTCCTGTCCAACCGGCACCGCTCCAAACTACAGACCGCCTTCCCAGGAAAGTCCGGCCGCCGCCTAGTTGAAATTTGTCGATTAACTTCAAGCTTTTCGGAACACCTCTGCCGTAAAACCGACGCTTGTCGTTACCTAAAAAGGTCGGAACTAATAATTCTATTTCTGGGTCTGCTTTAGCCAGGAAATTGTTAAGATTAGTTTCTAATAAAGCTTGATCCGAGGATTCAGTTTGGCTCAGTTTGATAACAGCAGGAGGAACAGCAGCGCTCAGCAAAAATTGTCCTAGCTGTTGATTGAAGGTTCTCCGAGATGATAAGCTCATATTAGATCGAGATAATCAGCCTTAATATTAAAACATAATTATCAGCAACAACTCAACTAAAACATCTCGCGCTAAACTGCTAGAGGACTGACAAGCTTACCCAGCACAAGTAAAAGTATATTTGATTATGGTCAACCGTCTTGCTCAATCCCAAAGCCTTTACCTGCGGAAACACGCCGAAAATCCGATCGACTGGTGGCCCTGGTGCGACGAAGCTTTGGAAGCGGCCCGAAGCGAAAATAAACCGATTTTCCTGTCAATTGGCTACTCTAGCTGCCACTGGTGTACGGTGATGGAAGGGGAAGCATTTTCCGATGGCGCGATCGCCCAATACATGAATTCGCACTTTATACCGATAAAAGTCGATCGCGAAGAACGCCCGGATATCGACAGCATTTATATGCAAACCTTGCAAATGATGACCGGTCAAGGCGGTTGGCCGCTCAACGTTTTTCTCACTCCAGACGAGCGAGTTCCATTCTACGGAGGCACTTATTTCCCCGTAGAACCGCGCTACGGACGGCCGGGATTTTTAGAAGTTTTGCAAGCAATTCGCCGCTTTTACGACACAGAAAAAGGCAAAGTAGAATCCTTCAAAGCAGAGATTTTAGGCAACCTCCAACAGTCGGCAGCGCTGTCAGGAGTGACAGCCGAATTAAATCGCGAACTCTTCCAAAAAGGGTTAGAAATCAACACCGCAATTATTGCGGGCAGCAACCCCGGCCCCAGTTTTCCGATGATACCTTATGCTGAGCTAGCACTGCGGGGAACGCGATTTAATTTTGAGTCAAAATACGACAGCAAACAAGTCTGCACTCAGCGCGGATTAGACTTAGCATTGGGCGGCATTTACGACCACGTAGGAGGCGGATTTCACCGCTACACGGTTGACGCGACTTGGACTGTGCCACACTTTGAAAAAATGCTCTACGACAACGGTCAAATTGTTGAGTATTTAGCAAATTTGTGGAGCGCGGGAATACAAGAACCGGCTTTTGAAAGTGCGATCGCGGGGACAGTAGAATGGTTGAAGCGAGAAATGACCGCGCCGACAGGTTATTTTTATGCTGCACAGGATGCTGACAGCTTTAACACTTCTGAAGAAGTTGAACCGGAAGAAGGAGCATTTTATGTCTGGACTTATGCCGAACTGGAACAACTATTAACTGCTGAGGAATTGGCGGAAATTAAAGCACAGTTTACTGTTAGTCGCAGCGGCAATTTTGAAGGCAATAATGTATTGCAGCGCCGCCATCCAGGAAAACTGAGCGACACAGTAGAAACGGCTTTGGCTAAACTCTTTGCTGTTCGCTACGGTGGCAATCCTGATACTGTAAAAACCTTTCCGCCAGCGCGCAACAATCAAGAAGCTAAAAACGACAGTTGGCCGGGTAGAATTCCCGCCGTTACTGACACGAAAATGATTGCTGCTTGGAATAGCTTAATGATTTCGGGTTTAGCCCGCGCTGCGGCTGTTTTTGGGAATTGGGAATATCTGGAATTAGCTGTGAAAGCGGCTAAGTTTATTTTAGACAATCAGTGGACGGATGGGCGGTTTCAGCGGTTGAATTATGACGGACAATCTGCTGTTACCGCGCAGTCGGAAGATTATGCTTTGTTTGTGAAAGCTTTGTTGGATTTGCATCAAGCGAGTTTGACTTTAGGCAATGGGGAAGAGGCAAAACAGTTGCCTAATTCTCAGTTTTGGTTGGAGAAAGCTGTGCAGGTGCAAGAAGAGTTTGATGAGTTTTTGTGGAGCGTGGAATTGGGAGGATATTACAATACTGCTAAGGATGCTAGCGGGGATTTGTTGGTGCGGGAACGCAGCTATATAGACAATGCAACTCCGGCGGCGAATGGAATTGCGATCGCCTCTTTGGTTCGCCTCGCGCTGTTGGGCCCGAATTTGGAATATCTCGATCGCGCGGAGCAAGGTTTGCAAGCTTTCAGCAGTATTGTGCAAGATGCTCCCCAAGCTTGTCCGAGTCTACTTTCGGCGATCGACTGGTATCAGCATTCTACCCTGATTCGCACGTCACCAGACCAGATTTCGGGGTTGATTTCGCAGTATTATCCTACTGCTGTCTGTCAGATTGAGGCTGATTTGCCTGAAGGTGTTATCGGGTTAGTTTGTGAGTGTTTGACTTGCAAGGAACCTGCGAAAAGTCAAGAGCGACTGTTGGAGGAAATTTTGCAAAGTCAAACGCGAATTTAGCACCAATACTGTCTATATTATTGAACCGCGAAGACGGCCAGAAAGAAGGAGGAAGCAGAAGGAAAAAGTAGATTATCTTCTACCGGGAAGGAATCGCATTTTCAGTCTGCCCCTCAATCTTCCAAAGAATCTCAGTGGCTTCAGCCCGCTTGAGTGTCAACAAATGCAAATACTTTCCGGCGGCACTGCCACTCGAACGCTGTCGCCGACTTGGTGTCGCTGCAAGTCATCTCTGTGCAAGTTTTGTCGGCGAAGGGCGATCGAACTTTTAGCAGTCAACCGCACCGTATAGCGCGTGTCAGTGCCAATATAAATAGCCTCTTCTACTATTCCCGGCCAGCTATTTCCATCCTCATAATTAGCCGGATAAATAGCAGCTTTTTCTGGCCGCAACACCAGGGTGACAACTTTCCCAGCGGGGATATCTTCGGCTGTTGCAACTAACACGGGCAACTCCTGGTCAACCAACACGATTATTTTACCGTTTTGCTTTTCTACTACTCGACCACTTAAAAAATTACTGTCGCCAATAAAATCAGCAACAAACCGCGTTTTAGGATATTCATAAATATCAACAGGCGTCCCAACTTGTTGCAGTTTTCCTCCATCCATCACTGCAATTCTGTCCGACATTGTTAGTGCTTCTTCTTGATCGTGAGTTACATAAATAAACGTAATTCCCAATTTTCGCTGCATTTTTTTTAATTCTAACTGCATCTCTTTACGCAATTTTAAATCCAGCGCTCCCAGGGGTTCATCTAACAGCAAAACAGACGGCTGCTTGACTAATGCTCTTGCTAGTGCTACTCGCTGCTGCTGTCCCCCTGACAGTTGGCGGGGATAGCGTTTTCCTACATCGGTTAACTGTACTAATGCTAAGGTTTCAGCAACGCGATCGCGAATTGTTTTCTGAGGCAAATTCTCCATTTCCAAGCCAAAAGCGACATTTTGTGCTACTGTCATGTGCGGAAATAAAGCATAATTTTGAAATACCGTATTTACTGGGCGGTGAAATGGCGGGCGATTTTGCATCGGTTGGCCGTGAATGTAAATTTCGCCCGCTGTGGGAATTTCAAAACCAGCGATCATTCGCAAAGTTGTAGTTTTGCCGCAGCCGGAAGGGCCGAGTAAAGAAAAGAATTCTCGATCGTAAATTTGCAGGTTGATGTTATCTACAGCTAAGAAATCTTGACTGCGGACACTTTTAAATACTTTGGAAACTTCTAAAACTTCGACAGAGTGCATTATTATATATCCTGGTAGGGTGCGTCAGTGATTAGCCTATAGTTTATCTAGAAAATTACGCTGTGCTGACGCACCCTACGAATTCTATCTCAGCTAATCAGGATTTAAATTGCTTATCAAATAATTTAACTCTTGTGGGGAGTAGGGGTTGGACTTCTAGCCCGCCCCCAATATGCAAGTTAAATGGGGGATAGCTTACTTTCCAGCCCCTGCTTTAACTTCCGTCCAAGCTCGATCGTACAATGCAGTTGCTTTCCCGACATCCTGCAATAATTTCATTTTGCCAAACACCTCAGCCGGCGGGTAAATTTGAGGATTTTTAAAATCTTTCGGGTCAATTAAACCTTGATCGATTGCTGTTTTGTTGGGCGATCCGAAGTGGGTAAAATTGGAAATTTGGGCGCCGACTTCTGGCTGCAAAATAAAGTTAATAAATTTCTCCGCTAACTCTTTCTGGGGCGCACCTTTGGGAATTGCCATGTTGTCAGAAAAAATGATTGTTCCTTCTTTGGGAATAGCGTAACGGATATTAGGATTTTCTGTCATCACTTGGAAAATATCGCCGCTCCATTCCATTGCCAAATTTACTTCTCCTTGATCTAGCATATTTTGCCCGGTGTCGGGGACAAAAGCTGCAATGATATTTTTACTTTTAATCAGCAAATCGCGGGCTTTGTTAATCTCTTCGGGATTGGTTGTATTTGGATCAAATCCTAAATACATTAAAACTCCTGCAAATGTGTATCGGGCATCGTCTTGCCACGCGACTTTTCCGGTATATTTTGGATCGAACATCGCCGCCCAACTGTTAATTTCTCCCTGGATTGTTTTCACGTTGTAGCCAATTCCCATCGTTCCCCACTGGTAGGGCAGGGAATATTTGTTTCCCGGATCAAAACCTTGATTGATAAACTTAGGTTCTAGGTTCTTTTGGTTGGGAATATTGTTTAAATTCAGCGGCTCAATTATATTTTCTGCGATCATGATTTTCACCATGTAATCGGCGGGAAATATTAAGTCGTAACCGGGGTTTCCCTGTTTGAGTTTGGCATAAAGTGCGTCGCTGTTCTCGAAAGTGTCGTATTGAATTTTAACATTGTTCTCTTTCTCGAATTGGGCGATCGTTTCTGGGGCGATATAACTTGCATAATTGTAAATGCTGAGCAGTTGCTGTTGGTTGCTACCTGTGCGGCTACACCCGAAAGCCATTGTTGCACTCATCACGAACAAAAGTAGGAAAGTCAGCAGGCGTTTCATAGGTTGTGTTAGTTGCAGACAAAAATAATTATGACACAGAAAGCAATTATTTTAACTTTTCTGAACTTTTAACGATGATATAACCAGCAACAAGGAAGCCAACAACATCAAAGTTGAAATGGCATTAATCGCTGGCGTCACTGAGAATTTTATCATGCCATAAACAAATAATGGTAGCGTCATGGAACCGACGCCGGTGGTAAAAAATGTCACGACAAAATCGTCTAGCGACAGAGTAAAAGCCAGCAGTGCCGCGCTGAAAATAGCGGGCCAAATCAGAGGTAGAGTGATGCGCCAAAAAGTCCGCCATTCGTTAGCGCCTAAGTCAAAAGCTGCTTGTTCTAATTGAGGATCTAGTTCCGCCAAACGCGCCCTGATAGTAATAGTCACAAAGGAAATATTAAAGACAATGTGACCGATAATTACGGTAGGTAAGCCGAGATTCAGGCGAATTCCCGTAAGATTTTCTACGATCCGAAATACTAGCGTAAAGAAAACTAGCAGCGAAATGCCGATCGTAATTTCGGGCATAATAATCGGCAAAAACAGTAAAGCTTCTACTGCTTTGCGCCCCGGAAAATGAAAGCGTTCCAGTGCTAGGGCGAGCATTGTACCAAAAATTGTCGCTAACACCGTCGAAATAGCTGCAATTAGCAAGCTGTTGTTAAGGGCTGTCCAGATTCCGGCGCTGCTACTCGTAGCAATCGTCGCGCCTGCATTGCTAAACAAACTGCGATACCAATCGAGGGTAAAGCCACGCCAAACGGCATTGAATCTGGAGGCGTTAAAGGAGTAAATAATTAAGATGAGAATTGGCAAGTAAAGAAAGGCAAATGCTAGTACAGCTTGTACCCAAAGCCACTTTTTGCCGATCGCTCGCACAAGTAAATCTAGTTTTGTTTTAGTCATTAGTCATTAGCCATTAGTCATTAGTCATTAGTCATTAGTCATTAGTCATTAGTCATTAGTCATTAGTCATTAGTCATTAGTCATTAGT